>CALAAN010000399.1 GCA_937884915.1 uncultured Oscillibacter sp. | reverse complement strand
TGCACGACGAGGTTCTTGACGCCGTTGGCCACGGCGCGGTCGAGCGCCTGGGTCATGTTGTCGATCTTCTCGCCGTCGCGGGCCTGAATGTGGTTGATGATGATCTGAGCCGTGAAGGCGCGGCGGACGGACCAGTCAGGATAGGCCTCCTGCAGGGCGTCCTCGATGCTCTTGATGTCGTTGACGCGGCTGTCGTTGTAGGACGTGCCGAACGAGACGACCAGAAGCTCGTTCTCGCCGATCTCGTCCTGGTTGCGGGGATCGTCCTTGGACGCGTCGCCCGTGTCAAGGCCGAAATACTCGGGGCTCGCTTCCTCGCCCTCGACCATGGCCTTCTGCTCGTCGGTCAGCGCGTCCCAGGCAGCCTTGGCGGCCTCGCACTGCGCGTCGGTCTCATCGGTGCGCTCCTGAACGTAGATCGCGTCGATGAGCGCGGCGACATTGTCGGCCGCCGCCTTATCGGCGTCCTCCGTGTTCTGCGTGTCGTCAGCGGTGTCGTCCTTCTTGCTGCCGCAGGCGGTCAGCACGCCCAGCAGCATCACAGCTGCGAGCACAATGGCAATTGCTTTTTTCATGTTTCTCTTTACCTTCTTCTTCAAAAATCGTTCTGAAAGAAATATAAAAGCGGCCATGGTGACCCACAGCCGCTCCCACGATTCCAACCAGCAGCACCGCGCCGCGAAAGATCGCGCCGCGGGTAAACTCGCAGAAATATCAGCCTGTGTGCAGCGGGCTCGAGATTTCACGCAGAGGCAGGTCTCCTGACTTCGTTCATCGCGGCGCTGCCCTTCCCAGTTTCCCAGTGGCTTTGCAGGCCGTTCCCGTACACAGTGACTGCATCGTTCCGGATTCGCACCAGATTCTCTATTCTCCGCCTTGCGGCGGCACCTCTGCGATACAATTTTACATTTTTTCAGACATAGCAGATTATAAGCACCCTCTGCCCATTTGTCAACGCGGAAAGTGCTCCCGTTTCGCGCATTTTCGGCCAAAACAGATGAGCTCTTCCCGTTTTTTCTTCCTGCTGGAAAAAGAAGGCGCTTCCCGCGCGGAAACGCCCTCTTTTTTGTCCGTTTTTTCAGCGCAGCACGCTTTCCCACTCCGCTTCCTTAAAGCCCGGGAGCGCGAAGTTTTCGCCGATCAGCAGCGGGCGCTTGACAAGCATCCCGTCGGTCGCGAGCAGCGCGAACTGCTCGTCCTCCGACATCGCGGGCAGCTTGTCCTTGAGGCCCAGTTCCTTATAAACAAGGCCACTCGTGTTGAAAAAGCGCTTGAGCGGCAGGCCGCTTCGCTTGTGCCACGCGCGAAGCTCATCTTCGGTGGGATTCTGCTCTTTGATGTTTCGCACTTCGTAGGCGACGCCCCTGGCGTCCAGCCACTTCTGCGCCTTCTGGCAGGTGGTGCATTTGGGATAGCAAACAAACAGCATAGCGGGTTCTCCTTTTATTTTTACAATTGATTTTTTCAAGTCATGTCCGCGGCGCGCCGCTCGTGCTGTGCGCCTTGCCGTCGCCGAGCTTTGCGCGCAGGGGCGGTAAGTCGATGCCGAGCATCAGTTTGACGAGCCAGACGAAAAACAGCAGCACCAGGATCGGGATCAGGCACGACGTGACGAGCATGACGGCGAGCGCCTCGATAAAGCGGTTCAAGACGGTTTTGAGCTGCCCGACCGCGTCGTTCACCGCACCGCTGATGCCATCGGTCACCTTGGAAAAGAGGCCGGAAAGGCCGCTTCTTTCGCTCTCGTCCGCTTCATCTGAAGTTGCGGACTGAATGTCCTCGGTCGTCTGCTCGGCATTTGCAATGGTCTCCTCGATCGAAGCACGATACGTGTCCTCGATCATGTTCGAGACCTTGACGCCCGCGGGAATGACAAACGCGATAGCGAGCGCGAAGAGCAGCACGTGCCACGCGAGCTTTCCGAGCGCGGCGCGCAGCTTTTCCGAAAATATCGCGACGATACCGAGCGCGCAGGCCGCGGGGATCAGGATCGTAAACGACACGTAGGATGTGATCGTCAGCAAATACTTCTCCAAAAAGATGGCGCAGAGCACGATCAGAAAATAGCCGCTCAGGTCAGCGAGCTTTTCGGCGATGGGCGTTGCGGTGTCGCCCGGCAGGAGCGTGATGGCTGCGCTCGTAGCGGTCGACGCTGCCGTCAGCTCAAGCACGGTCTCCTGCTTTTCCGCGAGCGCATCGATGGATGATTGATGGTACGCGGGGTCGGACGCTCTCTTCCCCACCGCGAAGATGGAAAGGAGCGCCGCCAGAACGAGAAGCGCCGCGAGCGCGGCCTTCTTAGTTGTCACTGAATGCATAGTCGCCTCCAAAAAACAGGATTCTTCTATCATACCGAAACGGCGGAAGATGTCAAGAAAGCGCGGTTTCCGGCACATCGCTGCGCACGGTTTATCCCCTCTCCATCGCGCCAAAAACATAGAGAATCAGTATGAAAACGCTAATATTTCGTTAATTTCTTTCAGATTTTTTCAAATTTTATATCACTTTTCCGAATTCTGTCTTGTCACCTGCCTTGTTTTTACGGAAAGTACGTGATAGAATACAGATATAGCAGAATCAGCTGAGCTTTTTCATCGATTCTGTCAAAGCGGAAGTTTTTTCTTCCCCGTTTCCGGCGCGAAAGCGCCTGTACTGATTTGACAAGCAAATCAACCAACGTTTGGCAAACCTGCTGAAAGGCAGGGACGCAAAGCCAGAGGGGTCTAAGGCCGCCGCGCGCGGTTATGACAGCCGGTTGCAAATCATTCGGAAGGGCAGCGCCCTTCCTGCACCGCCCGGCCCTCTCTGAAAGCAAGGTACAGGCGGGAAACCTTTTTGCCGAAAAGAGGGGGATGAACATGCGACAAACATTTTATGAGTTCTGCATGCTGCATGAAAGGACAAGCTTACTGAAAGAATGGGACGAATCGCGCAATTTTCCGCTCACGCCGGACACCGTTTCCTACGGCAGCAAGAAAAAAGTCTGGTGGACGTGTGAAAACGGCCACTCGTGGCAGACGACGGTGCATGTGCGCTCCGAGGGGAGCGGTTGTCCGTACTGCACAGGTCGGAGGGTCCTGCCCGGCTTCAATGATCTTCAAACGCTCTATCCGGACGTTGCCGCACAGTGGGACCGCGAAAAAAACGGTTTGCTTTCGCCGCGCGATGTCTCCACAGGTTCGAAAATCCGCATCTGGTGGCGCTGTCCGGAGGGTCACTCGTGGCAGTCGCCCGTCGCCTCGCGTACGGCTTGGGGACACGGATGCCCCGTGTGCGCGGGCAAAACGATCATCACGGGTGAAAATGACCTCGCCCATCTCCAGCCCGAGATCGCTGCGCAGTGGGACAAGCGCAAAAACGGACGCTTGAAGCCAAGCGACGTTGCCGTCAGCTCCAACCGCCCTGCGTGGTGGCGCTGCGAGCTGGGGCATTCCTACCGCGCAACGGTCGCCTCACGCACGCAGCGCAAGACCGGATGCCCGTATTGCGCAGGGCGCAAGGTACTCAAGGGCTTCAACGACCTCAAAACGCTCTGCCCCGACGTTGCCGCGCAGTGGCATCCGACGCTCAACGGCGCGCTGACGCCGGAGATGGTCACGCCCGGCAGCAACAAAAAGGTCTGGTGGCAGTGCCCCGAGGGCCACGTGTGGAAATCCGTCATCTATCCGCGCACCGGCGCGCAGCAGTGCGGCTGCCCCGTCTGCGCCGGCAAGGTGAGCACGACGCACGCGCGCCGCTATGCGCAGCTCGACGAAGTCCTCACCGTTGCTGAACCGTAGCAAAGCCAATTCCACAAAAACGATCAAGGCCGCAGAAAGCGATGCTTTCCGCGGCCTTGGTTTTTGTCCTCTTTTGGATGTACTGTCAGCACTATGTTTAGCGCCAGCACGTTTTCTGTTCCCGCTCTTGCCAAAAAGCAGCGCCCCTCTCTATTGCGGCGAGGGACGGCGCAATCTGTTCAATGAGACAACTTGTTGCCGTAGGCAAAACAAATGATTGTTATACGTGGACACTTGCGCCTGATTTTTACCTGTGCTATAATGCAGTTACTTTAATCGGATCAATCACTTGTAAAGGAGAATCACCATGGATTATATGGCTCTTTCCGCTGCCGAGTGGCAGCAGGAATACGACAAGGTGTCCGCTGAATACGAGAGCTGGAAGGCCAAGGGCCTCAAGCTCAACATGGCGCGCGGCAAGCCGAGCAAAAAGCAGCTCGACATGGTCAGCGGCCTTCTGTCCGCGCTGACCAGCGCCGAGGAGTGCGTGGACGGCGGCGTGGACGCCCG
>CALAAN010000398.1 GCA_937884915.1 uncultured Oscillibacter sp. | reverse complement strand
AAAAGCGCGGGCGACGAGCTGGACGAGGCGATGTTCGACGGTTTCAGTGAGGAGAACTTCTCCCGCGCGCTGCTGAAAATGCTCACCGCCGCGGCAGAGCCTGAGGAAGTCGAAGAAAAGCCGCCTGCAACCGAAACTGCGCCTGATCCCGACGCGGGTAAGCACGCATTCGAGGTCTTTTGCGACTGCGTCGAGCTGGACGAGCAGCTCGTCGCATATCTCATCGACATTTTAAAGCGCGGCGACAAGGCCGCGTTCTACAAGCTCTCGCAGGTCACGACGCACTTGGATCTTGACCCGCGCGAATTTCTCTATTGGCTCGCACATCGCGAGGACTACGGCACGGACGACGAGCGCGCCTGTGCGGCTATCATGGACGCATGCTTTGCGCGCCTCTACGAAGAAAAGCAGGGCGAGCTTTTGGGCGCGCTGCTCTCGGGCGACCGGAAGACGTTCGAGCTTTTCCGCACGGAAGCGCCCGAGCTGCGGCATCTGCCCGCCGCGACCTATGAATGGTACAGCAAAAACTATTTGGACCGCGACTATCCGCTGCGGTTTATTCTAATGTGCAACGGCGTCGAATTTCCCAACACGCCGAAGGAGGACAAATGAACAGAGAGGAAATGTACTTATCGCTCGGCGTGAGCGACAAAGTTCTCAAATTCGGCGAGGCCGTTTTGGACGAGCTCAAGCCCCGTTTTGCCGAGATCGAAGAGATCGCCGAGCTCAACCAGGCGAAGGTCATCGGCGCGATGCAGAAAAACCGCGTGAACGCGACGCACTTCGCCGCCTCGACGGGCTACGGCTACGACGACGAGGGCCGTGACAATTTGGAGCGTGTCTACGCGAGCGCCTTCCACACCGAGGCCGCGCTCGTCCGCCCGCAGATCACCTGCGGCACGCACGCGCTGGCCATTGCGCTGTCTGCCAACCTGCTGCCGGGCGATGAGATGCTCGCCATCTCCGGCAAGCCCTATGACACGCTTGAGGAGGTCATCGGCCTTCGCGAAAGCCCGTGCTCGCTCAAGGAATACGGCGTCAGCTATGCGCAGGTCGACCTTTTGGAGGACGGCAGCTTCGACTTCCCCACCATTGAGCGCGCGCTGAACGACAAGACAAAGCTCGTCCACATCCAGCGCTCCAAGGGCTACTGCCCGCGCCCGACGATCTCGGTCGACGCCATCGGCGAGGCCATCGCGTTCTGCAAAAAGCTCC
>CALAAN010000397.1 GCA_937884915.1 uncultured Oscillibacter sp. | reverse complement strand
TCCTTGCCAACATCCTCGTCGAGGAGAAGTCCGCCGCGGCGGACGCCGACCTCGTCATCGAGTGCGTCAAGGAGGAGATGGGCACCAAGCGTGAGCTTTTGACCGAGCTCGACGGTATGTGCAAGGATTCCACCGTCTTCGCGACCAACACCTCTTCTCTGTCCGTCACCGAGATGGGCCTCGGCCTCAAGCACGCCGTCATCGGCATGCACTTCTTCAACCCCGTGCCCAGCATGAAGCTCGTTGAGGTCATCCGCGGCGCCAATACCACGCAGGAGACCTTCGATTTCATCTACAACCTCTCCAGGGAGATCGGCAAGGAGCCCGTCGAGGTCGCTGAGGCTCCGGGCTTTGTCGTCAACAAGATCCTGATCCCGATGATCAACGAGGCCATCGGCCTGGTCGAGACCGGCGTCGCCTCTGTCGAGGATATCGACAAGGCCATGATGCTCGGCGCGAACCACCCCATGGGCCCCCTCGCCCTCGGCGACTTCATCGGCCTGGATGTGTGCCTCGCCATCATGAACGTCCTATACAGCGAGACCGGCGATCCGAAGTATCGCCCCGCTCTGCTGCTCAAGAAGATGGTCCGCGGCGGCCAGCTCGGCAAGAAGTCCGGCAAGGGCTTCTACGATTACAGCAAGAAGTAATCACACGAAAAAAGTGCAAAAAAGGAAGGCAGTTCGCGCAAACTGCCTTCCTTTTTTCCGTTTTGGAATGGAAGCGATTCCTGAAAATGACAGAAAACTGTCATAAAGAGAGCGAAAGCGACAAAAAAGGTCTGATGAATTCGGCAAAAAGCACGAATTCCAAAAAGGAATGATAGTTTTCCTTGCGAAATCGGAAAGCACAAGGTATAATGGGAATCACGGAACTGATTTGTGAAAAATTAGACAATCCAATTATTTTTATAGTGAAGGAGCAAAAGACTATGGATTTCCATCTGTCCAAAGAACATCTGCTGGTCCGCAAAATGTATCGCGAATTTGCAGAAAATGAAGTCAAGCCTTTAGCTGAGGAACTCGATGAGGAAGAGCGCTTCCCCATGGAGACCGTCGAAAAGATGGCCAAGCTCGGCATGATGGGCATTTACTTCCCGAAGCAGTACGGCGGCGCCGGCGGCGATGTTCTCAGCTATGCCATGTGCGTGGAGGAGCTCGCCAAGGTCTGCGGCACCACTGCTGTTGTCGTTTCCGCCCACACCTCCCTCTGCTGCGCTCCCATTTTCGAGAACGGCACCGAGGAGCAGAAGATGAAGTATCTGCCTGACCTGCTGTCCGGCCGCAAGATCGGCGCATTCGGTCTGACCGAGCCCGGCGCCGGTACCGACGCCTCCGGCCAGCAGACCACCGCTGTCAAGAACGAGAACGGCGACTACGTCCTCAACGGCAGCAAGTGCTTCATCACCAACGGCAACGTTGCCTCCACCTTCGTCGTGTTCGCCATGACCGACAAGAGCAAGGGCAACCACGGCATCTCCGCCTTTATCGTCGAGTCCACCTTCCCCGGCTTCTCCACCGGTAAGCACGAGAAGAAGATGGGTATCCGCGGCAGCTCTACCTGCGACCTCGTCTTTGAAGACTGCGTCGTCCCCAAGGAGAACCTGCTCGGTAAGGAAGGCGAAGGCTTCAAGATCGCCATGAAGACCCTCGACGGCGGCCGTATCGGTATCGCTTCCCAGGCTCTGGGCCTTGCCGAAGGCGCCATCAACGAGGCCATCAAGTACACCAAGGAACGCGTCCAGTTCGGCCGCCGCCTGAGCCAGTTCCAGAACACCCAGTTCCAGCTGGCCGACATGCACACCCGTACCCAGGCTGCCCAGTACCTCGTTTACGCTGCCGCTATGAAGAAGCAGAATCACGAGGACTACTCCATGGACGCTGCCATGGCCAAGCTCTTCGCGGCCGAGACCGCTTCCGACGTCACCCGCCGCGCCGTTCAGCTCTTCGGCGGCTATGGCTACACCCGTGAGTATCCCGTTGAGCGCATGATGCGCGACGCCAAGATCACCGAGATCTACGAGGGCACTTCCGAAGTCCAGCGTATGGTCATCGCCAAGTATCTTGGTGTGAACTGAAAAAGGAGGTAAAGAAATAATGAAGATTCTTGTTTGCGTTAAGCAGGTCCCCGATACCTCCGGTAAGGTTGCCGTCAATCCCGATGGTACCCTGAACCGCGCTTCCATGCAGACCATCATCAACCCCGATGATATGAACGCCGTTGAGGCCGCTCTCAAGCTCAAGGACGAGCTGGGCTGCAAGGTCACCGTCGTCACCATGGGCCCCCCGCCGGCAGAAGGCATGCTGCGCGAGCTGATGGCCATGGGCGCGGATGACGGCTATCTCGTTTCCGCCCGTGAGTTCGGCGGCTCCGATACTTACGCCACCTCCCAGATCCTTGCCGCCGCTCTCGACACCATCGGTCTCGATGACGACGACATCGTCTTCTGCGGCCGCCAGGCCATCGACGGTGATACCGCTCAGGTCGGTCCTCAGATCGCTGAGAAGCTGCACCTGCCCCAGATCACCTACGCCGCGGACGTGAAGAAGGACGGCAACACCATGACCGTCAAGCGTATGCTCGAGGACGGCTACATGACCATCAAGGCTCAGACTCCGTGCCTGATCACCTGCATCAAGGAGCTCAATACCCCGCGTTACATGAGCGTCTCCGGTGTGTTTGAGTGCTACTCCAAGCCTATGACCGTTCTGGACTACAACGCCCTGAAGGATCACCCCCTGATCGACGCCACCACCATCGGTCTCAAGGGCTCCCCGACCAACATCCTGACCTCCTTCACGCCTCCCCAGAAGGGCGCGGGCCAGATGCTCGAGGGCAACGACATGGCTACCTGCGAGAAGCTCGCCGGCATCCTGCTCGAAAAACACATCATTTAAGGAAAGGAGATCAATACGATGCGTAACGAAGTGAAACTTGCCAATCCCAACTATGACTCCTCCAAGATCGAAGAGTTCAAGAACGTATGGGTCTTCTGCGAACAGCGTCAGGGCCAGATGATGTCCACCTCCTATGAGCTGATCTCCGAAGGCCGTAAGCTGGCGGATGAGCTGGGCGTCAAGCTCTGCGGTCTGCTGGTCGGCGATAACGTCGGCGATCTCGCCGAGAGCATCGGCGGCTACGGCGCCGACGAGGTCATCGTCTGCGATCATCCCCTGCTGAAGAACTACACCACCGACGCCTATGCCAAGGTCATCTGCGACGTCATCTCCGAGATGAAGCCCGAGGCCTTCCTCATCGGCGCGACCAACATCGGTCGTGACCTCGGCCCCCGCTGCGCGGCTCGTCTGCACACCGGTCTTTGTGCCGACTGCACGCACCTCGATGTTGATATGCCCATCTACAAGGACTTCCTGCGCGGCGCTTCCACGCTGCCCGAGGAGAAGATCGAGAAGATGGCCACCGCGAAGGTCATGGGCAAGGACCATGACGTCTCCCGCGACCTGAAGATGACCCGTCCCGCGTTCGGCGGCAACCTGATGGCCACCATCATCTGCCCGCGCTTCCGTCCCTCCATGGCGACGGTCCGTCCCGGCGTTATGAAGAAGGCTCCCTATGACGAAGCCAAGGCCAAGGCCGTCAAGATCACCAAGTACGACGTCAAGCTCGAGGCTTCTGACCTCCAGACCGAGGTCGTTGAGGTCGTCAAGGCTGCCAAGAAGCTCGTCGACCTGGTTGGCGCTGACTACATCGTCTCCGTCGGCCGCGGCATCTCCAAGGACGTCGAGGGCGGCATCAAGCTCGCTCACGAGCTCGCCGACGTGCTCGGCGGCGTCGTCGGCGGCTCCCGTGTTGCCATCGACTCCGGCTGGCTCACTGCCGACCATCAGGTCGGTCAGACTGGTAAGACCGTCCACCCGAAGGTCTATGTCGCTCTCGGTATCTCCGGCTCCATCCAGCACAAGGCCGGTATGAGCGAGTCCGAGTGCATCATCGCGGTCAACAAGAACGAGACCGCGCCGATCTTCGAGATCGCCGACTACGGCATCTGCGGCGACCTGTTCAAGGTCACCCCGATGCTGATCGAGGCCTTCAAGGCCGCGAAGGCGAGCAAGTAAGACAATTTCAAAAAAGAAGGGCATCGTTTTGCGATGCCCTTCTTTTTTGATTTTTACACCCGCTGCGCGCAGAAATTGCTTGCCGCAGGCAAGCAATTTCCACACTTGCGGGCGAGAAGTATTTTTCTGACGCACGTGTCGTCAGAAAAATGATTATAATTATTTCGCGCCTATGGGCGCGAAACTCTGCGAGGCTTTGTTTTGACAAAATTTACGTCTGGTTTCTTGTTGCTTCATGCGCATACTATTGCTTGGGTATCGCGGGAGATGAACGTAAGGAGAAATGCAGAGATGAGAAAGACTCTTGCCATGCTTTTTGTGACGGCGCTGCTGCTCTTTTCGCTCGCGGGCTGCGGGGAGAAGAAGGACGGCAACACCGCCAACAATCCATCAAACAGCGCGGCGGACAGCGACAAGAAGAACGACAACACGTCCGGCGACGACATGAGCGGCGAAGACGAGAAAGACGACAGCGTGACCGGCGACGGCATGATGGGCGACGACATGGACGGCGATGAGAAGAACGATACGACGCGCAGCGCCGGCCGCCGCAACGCCGCCGCGAGTGCCAGCGACCGCAGCCGCTATTTTGGCAGCGACAAGAGCATCACGCACGAAAACGGAAACCTTTACGGCAAGACCTATCTGAATCCCGAGACCGAAAAGAGCGCGAACGCACAGCTGCGCAGCAACGGACGCAGCCTGACGGGAATGGACGTGGGCGGCCTCTCAAACGACCTCCGCTACCGGCAGATGCTGTCCAACGGCCGCGTGCACGACACGGACGGCTTTTTATTCGACGGCGAAAACACGCACTACAACACCCTGAAGTGAAGAAAGCGGGAGCGGCACGCTCCCGCTTAGCTTTTGCCGTATTGACGGATGTGATTCGTGCGGATATAATAAAACGCAACAGAAAGGAAGTGCCGCCCTATGGATCGTGACCTGCACGTTGTTCTCTCCGCCCGCCTGTTTTCCGACCAGAAATGCTTTGGCCCCGGCGTGTCCCAGCTTTTGAAGCGCGTGGACGAGCTGCATTCGCTGCGTGCGGCGGCGCTGTCGATGTCCATGGCCTATTCCAAGGCGTGGACGGTCATCCGCAACGCCGAGGACGGGCTGGGCTTCAAGCTGCTTGATTCGAATGTCGGCGGCAAGAACGGCGGCGGCGCGGCCCTGACGGACGAGGCGCGGCAGATGATCGCCGCCTACGACGATTACTGCGGAAAACTGCGTGCCTACGGCGAGCAGCTCTTTGAAGAGACATTCGCCTTTTACAACGACATCCCCAAGCACGAGGTGCACGGAAAGGAGAGAACGCATGCTTGATAAACTTTGCGTCTGCGGCCACGCGATGGAAAACCGCGGCGCGCAGACGCTTGAGATGAACGGCTCGAGCCTCGGCTCGAACCTCTGGACCGATCATGTTGAGGTCGACATGTACATCTGCCCCTGGTGCGGCCGCATGGCGTTCTTTGAGCCGGAGGAGGTGCGGCTCGATCGGTTTACAGAGCTTCATCGGGGAAAGACTGATGAAGAGCTGCGCGAAATTGTGGACGGTGACCATTCTCCAATCGAAAAACAGGCGGCGAAGGTATGGCTTGACAAGCATGCAGAAGATGCTGCATGGGAAGCAGAACAGGAACGAAAAGAGGCGGAGAAGCGCGAAAAACGCAAAAAATTCTTCTCCGGCCTTCTCGGCAGGGACGAGGACGACGACAAGCCGACCAAAAACCGTCCGCCGGAATTTTGATGAATTTATTGTAAAAGTGCGCACGTCGTGCGCACTTTTTGCTTGACAAACGGACGCGGCGGGAGTACAATCCCATCATCAAAATGGCATGGATAGGGAAGAAACCGGAGCTTCTCCGCGCAGAGAGGGGTGCGTTTGCTGCGAGCATCCTGCGGAAGAGACCGGCAGTACCACCCTTGAGCCGCCCGCGAAACAAGCGGGACGGGATCGCCCGTTACAGCGCACACAAGCGGCGCAAAATGCGCAAGCAGGGTGGAACCGTGGAGTATTTGAATGCTTCACCCCTGATACAATCGGGGGTGGAGCATTTTTGCACCCTCAAAGAAAAATGGAGGTAAATAACATGTCTGAAGAAGTCAAAGTCAACGAAGAAAACCAGTTTACGTTTGAAAATCCCGAGTACCGCAAGACCTATTGGCACACCTGCTCCCACGTGCTGGCGCAGGCCGTCAAGCGCCTCTGGCCCGAGGTGAAGCTCGCCATCGGCCCGAGCATCGACAACGGTTTCTACTACGATATGCTCGCCCCGTTCTCCTTCACGCCGGAGAATCTGGCCGAGATCGAGGCCGAGATGCGCAAGATCTGCAAGGAAAAGCTCAAGCTCGAGCGCTTTGAGCTCCCGCGCGAGGAAGCCATCAAGTTCATGCAGGAAAAGGACGAGCCATTCAAGGTCGAGCTCATTCAGGACCTGCCCGAGGACGCGCACATCAGCTTCTATAAGCAGGGCGAGTTCACCGACCTCTGCGCCGGCCCGCACCTCGACTCCACCGGCCGCATCAAGGGCAACGGCATCAAGCTGACCGCCTGCAATGCCGCCTACTGGCGCGGCGACTCGAACCGCGAGGTGCTCCAGCGCATCTACGGTATCGCCTTCCCGAAGAAGGAAGAGCTGGACGCCTACCTCAAAGAGCGCGAGGAGGCCGTCAAGCGCGACCACAACAAGCTCGGCCGCGAGCTTGAATACTTCACCACGGTCGACTGCATCGGCCAGGGTCTGCCTGTGCTTCTGCCCAAGGGCGCGCGCGTCGTGCAGGTGCTCCAGCGCTGGGTCGAGGATGTGGAGCAGAAGCGCGGCTATCTTCTCACGAAGACCCCGCTCATGGCCAAGCGCGACCTCTACAAAATTTCCGGCCACTGGGATCACTACCTCGATGGCATGTTCATCCTCGGCGACCCGTATGACGAGACGAAGGAGTGCTTCGCGCTCCGGCCGATGACCTGCCCGTTCCAGTATCAGGTCTATCTGAACCGCCAGCGCTCCTACCGCGACCTGCCGATGCGCCTGGGTGAGACTTCGACGCTGTTCCGCAACGAGGACTCCGGCGAGATGCACGGCCTGATCCGCGTGCGCCAGTTCACGATCTCCGAAGGCCACCTCGTCCTGCGCCCTGACCAGCTCGAAGAGGAGTTCAAGGGTTGCCTCGACCTCGCCAAGTACTGCCTCGGCACCGTCGGCCTTCTCGACAAGTGCACGTTCCGCTTCTCCCAGTGGGATCCCGCGAACCCGAACAACAAGTACGAGGGCACGAAGGAGCAGTGGGATCACGCGCAGAGCGTGATGGCGCGCATTCTCAAGGATCTCGACGTCGACTACACCGTCGGCATCGACGAGGCCGCATTCTACGGCCCGAAGCTCGATATCCAGTACAAGAACGTCTACGGCAAGGAAGATACCCTCGTCACC
>CALAAN010000396.1 GCA_937884915.1 uncultured Oscillibacter sp. | reverse complement strand
ACGAAGGAATCCGTGCAAAATTTGCCTTTTGCGGCGCATGTTTTCTTATGCGGAGCCGGCCTTATGCCGCTCTCTTTTGCTTGTATTTGGGAAAAAGCTGTGGTAAAGTATAAATTAGTATAGTATGGATAAACGGGGACGGCGACGTCCCTTTCAAAAATAAGGAGGAAAACGGTATGCGTATCGTTGTTTTAGCAGGCGGCCTGAGTATGGAGCGCAATGTGTCGCTCTCGAGCGGCAACAAGATCTGCCGCGCGCTGCGTTCGCGCGGGCATCAGGCCATTCTGGTGGATATGTTCATGGGCTTTGAGGACTACGACGGCAGGCTCGACGACGTCTTCGACGCGCCGGACGGCTTCTGCGGCGACTATTCTGTTGCCGAGGCGGAGCCTGACCTCGCCGCCGTGCGCGCGAGCCGCAAGGATCAGAGCCGCAGCATGTTCGGTCCCAGTGTGCTCGATGTGTGCGCCAAGGCGGACGTTGTCTTTTTGGCGCTGCACGGCACCTGCGGCGAGGATGGCCGCGTGCAGGCGGCGTTCGACCTGCTCGGCATTCCGTACACCGGCGCGGGATACCTCTCGAGCGCCATCGCGATGGATAAGGACCTGACAAAGCGTCTCGTGTCGGAATATGTTATCACGCCGCAGTGGCGCACCGTGCGCTACACGGAGGGCGACATTGCGCGCCTCGTGTCGGAGACGAAGCTGCCGTGCGTCGTCAAGCCGGTCGCCAACGGCTCGTCTGTCGGCGTCTCCATCGCGCACACGGGCGCGGAGCTCAAGGCGGCGCTTGAAGAGTGCTTACAGTTCGGCGCGCAGGTCGTGCTCGAGCAGTACATCTCCGGCCGCGAGATTCAGGTCGGCATCATCGCGGGCAAAGCGCTGCCGTCCATCGAAATTATCCCGAAAACGGGCTTTTATGACTACGCGAACAAGTATCAGGCCGGCGCGGCGGAGGAGATCTGCCCCTCGCCGATCCCCGAGGACTGGGAGATGCGCGTGCGAACCGCGACCGAGACAGTCTATCGCCTGATCGGGCTGAGCGTCTACTCCCGCGCGGACTTCATTGTCACGCCCGACGGCACGCCGTACTTCCTTGAGATCAACACGCTGCCCGGTATGACGAAGACGAGCCTTCTTCCGCAGGAGGCGGCAGCGGTCGGCATCGGCTACGAGGAGCTGTGCGAAAAGATCGTCGAAGAGTCGCTGAAGCAGAAAAGAGGGCTGTAAATGGAGGCCATCACGGTAAAGGGGCTGCTCGCGGCGGTGCACGGCGAGCTGTTACAGGGCGAAGAGACGACGCAAATTCTCGGCGTGAACACCGACAGCCGCACCGTTAAAGCGGGCGAGGTTTTCCTGCCGCTCGTCGGCGAGCGCTTTGACGGGCATGACTACATCGAAAAGGCGCTTTCCGCGGGCGCGGAGGGCTGCCTCTGCGCGCGCGTGCCGGAAATGTTGCTGCCCAGGAAATTCTACATCAAGGTGCCCGACACGCTGCTTGCGCTCAAAAACTTGGCCGCGTGGTACCGTTCACAGTTTGCCATCCCCTTTGTGCAGGTGACGGGCAGCGTCGGCAAGACGACGACGAAGGAAATGATCGCCTCGGTGCTGGGTACGAAGTTCCATACGCTCAAGACCGCGGCGAACTATAATAATGAGATTGGCACGCCGCAGACGCTGCTGGGGCTCTCCCGCGCGCATCAGGCGGCGGTGATCGAGACGGGCATGGACCGCGCGGGGCAGATCCGCTACCTCGGCGAGATGGTGAAGCCCGATATCGCCGTCATCACGAACGTCGGCGACATGCACATTGAATACCTCGGCTCGCGCGAGAACATTCTGAAGGCCAAATGCGAGATATTTGAAAACCTCAAAAAAGACGGCCTCGCGGTCTTAAACGGCGACGACGAGCTGTTGAACACCGTCACGCTGCCGCAGAAAATTCTGCGCTGCGGCCTGTCGGAGCACTGTGACGTCCGCGTCAGCGAGGTTGAAGACCTCGGCATCGACGGCATCCGCTGCGTCGTGACGACGGAAAAGGAGCGCTACGCGCTCACGATCCCCGCGCCGGGGAAGCACATGGTCTACTCCGCGGCGATGGCCGCGGCCATTGGCGAGTACCTTGGCGAAACGAAGGACGAGATCGAGCGCGGCGTCGTGGCCTACGAGCCCGCGGGCTCGCGCATGCACGTCATCACGCTGCCGGAAAACCGCCGTCTGCTCGACGACTGCTACAACGCGGGCCCGCAGTCGATGGCGGCATCGCTGCGCGTGCTGGGCGCGAGCGGCGGCAAAAGGGCCGCCGTCATCGGCGACATGGCAGAGCTCGGAGAGCTCACCGAGCGCGCACACAGGGAAATCGGAGCGCTCACCAAAGAGCTCGGCATTGACACCGTGATCGCAATCGGTGCACGGGCAAAATACTTTACAGAAGGGAACCCCTCTGCGCAATGGTTTGGGAGCGTGGACGAGGCGATGGATGCCGTCAAGGCGGCGTTCACGGCGGAGACGGCGATGCTCGTCAAGGCCTCGCACTCCATGCACTTTGAGAAGATCGTAGAGGAACTGACCAAGGCATGATCGACATCAGCGTTACGGGACTCGTCAAGTCCTTTGACCTCGAAAAGAAAATATTGGACGGCATCACCTTCCAGATCGACACGGGCGAGCGCGTGGGTCTTCTCGGCAAAAACGGCGCGGGCAAGACGACGCTCTTTCGCATCCTGACGGGCGAGCTCGACTACGACGCGGGCGAGGTGAGCATCGCCTCGGGCCGCAGGCTGGGCCTAATCTCACAAATTCCTGTGTATCCCGAGGGCTACACGGTCGAGGATGTGCTCAAGAGTGCGTTTTCGCGCATGCAGAAGATGGAGGACGAGATGAACGCCCTCTCCCAGCAGATGGCGAACGGCGACGAGAGCGAGGAGACGCTGCGCCGCTACGGCGAACTCTCAGCCAAGTTCGAGGGCCTCGGCGGCTACGACACCGAGACGCCCATCAACAAGGTCGCGAACGGTCTTTCCATCCCGCCGGAGATGCGCGAGCGCCTGTTCGACACGCTCTCGGGCGGCGAAAAGACGCGCGTGAACCTCGGCCGCCTCATTTTGGAGGACACGGACATTCTGCTTCTCGACGAGCCGACGAACCACCTGGACCTGCACGCCATCGAATGGCTGGAGCAGTATCTCTCGACGTTCAAGGGCACGGTCGTCGCCATCTCGCATGACCGCTACTTTTTGGACCGCACCATCACGCGCGTCATTGAGGTGCTCGACGGAAAGGCGGAGTTTTACAGCGGCAATTACAGCTTCTACGCGGTGGAAAAAGAGCGCCGCTATCTGGAGAAGATGCGTCAATACGAAAAGGAGCAGGCCAAGATCGCCCAGCTCGAAAAGAGCGCCGAGCAGCTGCGCATGTTCGCCTTCAAGGGCATGGACAAGACGTACCGCCGCGCGCTGTCGATGGAAAAGCGCATCGAGCGCATGCGCACGACGGGCAGGCCGACGAAGGAGCGAAGCTTGAGCGCGCAGTTCAAGTCGCAGGAGTTCTACGGCGACGAAGTGTTCGCGCTCAAAAAGCTCAAAAAGAGCTTCGGCGACCGTGTGCTGTTCCATGACGTCGATTTACAGGTGCGCGGCGGCGAGCGCATCGCGCTCATCGGCGACAACGGCACGGGCAAGTCGACGCTCATCAAGATGCTGATGGAGGAGGAATACCCCGACGAGGGCAAGATCAAGTTTGGCCCGTCGGTGCGCATCGCGTACCTGCCGCAGATCGTCGAATTCGACGTGCCGGAGCGGAATTTGGTCGACACGATGCTCTACTCCAAGCGAAACATCACGCCGCAGAGCGCGCGCAACCGTCTGGCTGCGTTCCACTTCACGGGCGAGGACGTTTTTAAAAGCGTCAGCGTGCTGTCAGGCGGCGAGCTTTCGCGCCTCAAGCTCTGCATTCTGATGGACGAAGAGGTGAATCTCCTGATCCTCGACGAGCCGACGAACCACCTTGATATCGCGTCGCGCGAGTGGATCGAAGAGGCGGTGGAGAGCTACGACGGGACGCTCCTGTTCGTGAGCCACGACCGCTATTTCATCAACCGCTTTGCAACGCGCGTGTGGGAGCTTGAAAACGGCGTCATCACCGATTACCCGATGGGCTTTACGCGCTACCGGCAGGTCAAGGCGCTGGAGGCGCAGAACAAGATCGACCACACACCAAAGACTGTAAAGGAAAAGACGGTTACAGAGAAACCGAAGCCGAACCGCTCGGCCCAGCAGGCGCGGCGGCAGCTGACGATTTGCGAAAAGGAAATTTCCGCGCAGGAGACTGCCATCGCCGAGATCGAGCAGCGCCTTGAGGAGGCGGGCGGCGACTACGAGCGCTACAGCGAAATTTACAAGGAGAAGGAAGCCGCCGAGCAGAAGCTCAGTGAGCTGATGGAAAAGTGGGAAACGCTCGCCGAACAGGCGGGCGAATGAGGAACATGCCATGAAGAGACAAAAAAGACTGTGGACGGCGGCAGCGGTCTGCGCCGTGCTCGGCGCGGCATGCCGTGCCGTCCCAGGGGTGCGCTTTGCGGGGCTGCTGTTCTGGTGCCTGACGGCGCTTTTGATCGTCTTTGCGATGTTCGAGCAATATAAGGAACATGCGTGGGCGAAGTGGGGAAAGCGCGTCCTGCTCGCACTGGTGTGCGTCGGACTCGCTGCGTTCGTATGGCTTGAAGCGCTCGTCATCCGCGATGCGCACACCGACCCGGAGTCGGAAAATGCGCAGTGTGTCATCATCCTCGGCGCGGGCGTGAACGGGACAACACCGTCGCTGATGCTCTCGTCGAGATTGCAGGCGGCGCTCGATTTCATCGCGGACAAGCCGGACATCCCCATCATCTGCTCGGGCGGTCAGGGACAGGGGGAGGACATCTCCGAGGCCGACTGCATGGCCGACTGGCTCATCGCCCACGGCGTGGACGAGAGCCGTATCTACCGCGAGGACCGATCGACCAGCACGCGGGAGAACTTTGATTTCAGCTATGCGGTCATGGCAGAAAACGGCCTTGATATAACGGGAACGCTTGCCTATGTGACAAATGACTATCATATTTATCGCGCCGGACGAATCGCCGGTGTGCCGTGGGCCTGCGGCGTGGCGGCGACGCTGCCGCGCAGCGCCTATTACGACGCCTTGCAGCTCAACTACTATGTGCGGGAGGCCTTTGCCACCGGTTGGCTCCTGCTGAGAGGAAACTGAGTATGAACGATAACATTTTATGCCTTTACTATTCCCGTACGGGAAACACGAAAAAAGCCATGGAGGAAGTCGCCGAGACGCTGGACTGCGAATGCCTTGAGATCCGCGACAAGGTCGACCGCAGCGGCACGATGGGGTACCTTCGCTGCTGCTTCGACGCGATGCACAAGCGCACGAGCGCCGTTTCGCGTCCGAAGTGCCGGAAGCCGCTGTCGGACTACAAGCTTGTCATCCTCGGCACGCCCGTGTGGGCGGGCCGCTGCTCGAGCGTGATCCGCGGCTTTTTGAAGCGCCGCGGCTATGAGATCCAGAACGCGGCGTACCTCATCACGCACAAGAGCGAGCAGGACTATAAGGACGTCTTCCGCCAGATGGACCTTTATTTGCAGACGCCGCACGTGGCGGATGTCTCGCTCTGCCCCGATTCGGCGGGCTATCACTTCTGGCGCGACCAGTTCGTCAAGGCCTGCTCTGATTTCATCGCGGAGGACAAGGCCTGATGTGGGAAAGGCTCAAACAGCTTTCACGTCGCTATGACGAGATCGGCGAGCTGCTCGAAGTGCCGGAAATTTACGCAGACCCCAGGAAGCTGCGCGCGCTCACGCGCGAGCAGAAGGAGCTCTCTGCCGTGGTGGAGGCCTACCGCGCGTATCAAAAGTGCGAGGACGACATCGTGCAGGCATTGGAGCTCGTATCCGACCCCGAACTCAGGGACATGGCGCAGGAGGAATTGAACGCCGCCAAGGCGGAAAAAGAGCGCCTTTTCGACGAGCTGCGCGTGCTGCTCCTGCCGCGCGACCCGAACGACGACAAAAACGTCATCGTTGAGATCCGCGGCGGCGTGGGCGGGGAGGAGAGCGCGCTGTTCGCCGCCGACCTCTACCGCATGTACGCGATGTACGCCGAAAAGCGGGGCTACCGCGTGGAACTGCTCAACTACAACGACACGGAGCTCGGCGGCGTGAAAGAGGCCGACTTCATCGTAAGCGGCGACGGCGCGTATTCGCGCTTCAAGTTTGAATCCGGCGTCCACCGCGTCCAGCGCGTGCCGGAGACCGAATCCGGCGGGCGCGTGCACACCTCGACCGCGACGGTCGCGGTGCTGCCCGAAATGGAAGAGGTCGACGTCGACCTCCGGCCCGAGGACATCGAAATGCAGGTCTACCGCGCTTCCGGCGCGGGCGGCCAGCATGTCAATAAGACGAGCTCCGCCGTGCGCCTCATCCACAAGCCGACGGGCATCGTCGTCTCGTGTCAGGAGGAGCGGTCCCAGCTCCAGAACCGCGCGAAGTGCATGGCGATGCTTGCGAGCAAGCTCTACGAGGTCGAGCGCGAGCGCGTGGAGGGAGCCATCACGAGCGAGCGCCGCGCGCAGGTCGGCAGCGGCATGCGCAACGAGCGCATCCGCACCTATAACTTCCCGCAGAACCGCGTGACCGACCACCGCCTGACAGGCGACAACAAAAATTTCAACATCGACGCCGTGATGAACGGCGACTTAGACCCCATCATCGACGCTCTCACGATGCAGGAGCAGGCCGAAAAGCTGCGCGAGAGTATCGAGGCTTAAGAAAGAAGAGAGAACATTGGAGACAAAATGGTTTACCCTCCGCACATCGGAGGATAAAGAGAGCATCGCGCAGGCGGCGGACATTCTGCGCCGCGGCGGGCTTCTAGCCATCCCGACGGAAACGGTCTACGGTCTCGGCGCGAACGGCCTTGACGAGACCGCCGTGCTGCACATTTTCGAGGCTAAGGGCCGCCCGCAGGACAACCCGCTCATCCTGCATATTCCGGATGCGAGCTGGCTTACGCGCTACTGCGAGGACGTGCCGGATGCGGCCTACAGGCTGGCCGAGCGCTTCTGGCCCGGCCCGCTGACGATGATCTTAAAGAAAAAGCCCTGCGTGCCGCTGCGTACGACCGGCGGGCTTGAGACCGTCGGCATGAGATGTCCCGACCACGCGGTCACGCGCGCCATCATCGAAGCGTCCGGCGTGCCGGTCGCCGCGCCGAGCGCGAATACCTCGGGCCGCCCGAGCTGCACGACGGCCGAGCATGTGCGCGAGGACATGTGGGGCAAGATCGACGGCATCGTCGACGGCGGCCCCTGTCAGGTGGGCGTGGAGTCGACGATCATCGACCTGACGGTCACGCCGCCGCAGCTCCTGCGCCCGGGCGGACTGCCGCTTGAGAGCCTGCGCGACGCGCTGGGCGAGGTGACGGTCGACAAGGCCGTGACGCAGAAGATGGGGGACGGCGAAAAACCGCGCGCCCCCGGCATGAAGTACCGC
>CALAAN010000395.1 GCA_937884915.1 uncultured Oscillibacter sp. | reverse complement strand
AAGGGCATTTCGGCGAGTGAGATCACGAAGCGCGTGACGGGCGAGGTGCAGAGCGGGTCGATCGTGCTGTTCCACAACGCGGGTGAGCACACGCCTGAGGCGCTGCCGGATATTCTCGACTACCTGCTCGCCGAGGGGTACGAGATCGTCCCGATCTCAAAGATTCTGCTCACGTGCGACTACACCATCGACCACGAAGGCCGACAGTGTCCGGCGGCGCAGTGAGCGCGGCGTACTTAAAGTATGTGAAAACGAAAAAGAGGGGAGTTCTCTTGCAAAGAGAACTCCCCTTCATTACTTGATTTTCTGTGTCACAGGCTCGTGATTTTACGCGCCGATGATGATCGGAACGAACGCCGCGCAGGTGATGCACATCAGCATGCCGGTGCAGAACGAGTAGGCCATCGTCTCGGGATTGCAGCACTTCTCGACGAGCTGCAGGCACAGGTCGGTCGAGGCCGTGCCGGGCAGCGTGATGGCCTCGATGTAGCCGATCTTGCTGGCGACGAGCGGCAGGAAGATAAGCCCCAGCGCCTCGCGCAGCACATTGTGCAGAAACGAGACCGCACCCGCGACCGCGTGTCCCGCGCCGGAGATGACGCTCGGCGCCATCGTGTACCAGCCGAAGCCCGCGCTGATGGCGAGTCCCTCGCACAGCGTCATCGGCGAAACGGCGGCATAGATCACGCCCGCGAGCAGAGAGCCGAGCACGGAAAAGACGGGCACGAGCACAACGCCGAGCCCCGCGCCGCGCATCACGCGCGCGATGCTGCCGCTGAGCCCCATGCCAAAGCCCACAAAGCCGAGCATGACGCTCAGGCCGATAACGAGCCATGTACTCGAAAGCGTCTCAAACCGCTCGGGATCAATGAGCCGCGGCAGGACAAAATAGCCAAGCAGCATCCCGACGACGACCATCAGGAAAATGATGATCGAGGACTTGACGCCGGACGTATTTACCCCGCCGCCGTGCTCGACCGTCGCGTCTTCTGCGTTGACGGGCAGGGCGTGGCGGTTGAGATGCGCGATTTTTCGCGCGGCGGTCGCGCCGAGCATACTGCCGACGGCCGTGAGCAGCGTGATAAACAGCGCCTGTACGCCGATGCTGCCAAGGCTCGACGTGACCTCCTCGTCCGCGCCCATGCGCAGACCCATGAGGAAGATGAGAAAATAGATGAACAGGTTCGTCAGCGCGTCCAGAAAGTGAAACTTGTCTGCATAGCGGCGCAGCTTGCTTGCGATGAAATAGCAGACGATCATGATGGACCAGTAGAGAGCGAGCAGTGCCATGGGAAACTTCTTCCTTTCGCCGCAGTGCGGCTAAAATTGAACGAGGGCGGCGCGTGATCCGCGCCGCCCTCTGCTGCTTTGGTAAAATCGGGGAATATCAGGCGAGGGTCTTGACCCAGGCGGAGTATTTGGCAAGGTTCGCGTCGCGCTCCTGCGCATCCGCGCCCTTGGTGAGGATGTAGACCTTGATCTTCGGCTCGGTGCCGCTCGGGCGCACGACGATGTGCGTGCCGTCGGTGAGCTCGAAGCGCAGCACGTTCGAGCCCGAGAGCGCGATCTTCGTGACCTTGCCGCTCGCGGCGTCGCGCGCGGTGCCGTCCGCGTAATCCTTGTAGGTAGCAATCTTGACACCTGCGATCTCGGCCGGCGGCGTCTCACGCAGGGACTTCATCAATGCAGCCATCTTCTCCGCGCCATCGAGGCCCGGCATGACAAGGTTGTGCGTCTTTTCGCCGTACCAGCCGT
>CALAAN010000394.1 GCA_937884915.1 uncultured Oscillibacter sp. | reverse complement strand
GGGCGCACTGGCCGAAAGCGTACTGCGTGCGGGCGGCGAAGTGACCGGCGTGGAGCCGCAGTTTTTCATCGACAAGGGCTACGAGTACGACGAGATCACGACGCTCATCGTCACGCGCGACATGACCGAGCGCAAAGCAAAGATGATCGAGCTCGGCGATGCGTTCATCGCTTTCCCCGGCGGCACGGGCACGCTTGAGGAGATCAGCGAGGTCATGTCGAAGGTGTCGCTCAAGCAGCTCGCCGCGCCGTGCATCCTCTATAACTTAAACGGCTATTACGACCACTTGAAAGCCCTGCTCGCCCACATGATCGACATGGGCCTCTCCTCGCCCGAGCGGCAGGAGGGCATCTACTTTGCCGATACGCTGGACGAAATTCGCGCGATTTTGAAAATTTGAGGAAAAGCTGGCCTGGGCCAGCTTATCTTTTTTGCGCGGCGCTTGACAGGCGCTCTCTATAGCGGTATGCTAAAAGCGAAACTTAAAGTTACTCACCGCTCTGCAACTTAAAGCGCACTTTCATTTCAGGAGGAATTTTATGGTCTACACAGTCGGCGAAATGGCAAAAAAGCTGGACGTCCCCGCTTCCACGCTGCGCTATTACGATAAAGAGGGCCTGCTGCCTTTTGTGGAACGCTCGTCCGGCGGCATCCGCATGTTTCAGGAGTCGGACTTCGAGTGGTTACAGGTCATCGGCTGCATGAAAAAGGCCGGCATGTCCATCAGGGATATCCGCCAGTACATCGAGCTCGCCCTGCGCGGCGACGACACCATCGACACGCGCCTCAAGATGTTCACGCACCAGCGCGACGTGCTGCTCGCGCAGATGGAGGAAATGCGCCGCACGCTCGAGACCGTGGAGTACAAGTGCTGGTTCTACGAGACGGCAAAGGCCGCCGGCACGATCGACGTCCCAAAGGATATGGCGGACGAGGACGTGCCCGAGCGCTTCCGCGCCATTCGGCGTGAACTCAAGACCATTCCGCAGGAGTAAAGGCAAACTGCTTATCTGCCGGCAAGCAGGAAAATGGGATAAAAACGGATAGGAGAGAACAACGATGGATCGGATCAAAAAGAATTTTGGCTTTGGCTGCATGCGTCTGCCGATGATCGGCGAAGAGGTGGACATCGAGCAGACCAAGCAGATGGTCGACGCGTTTTTAGACGCAGGCTTCAACTATTTTGACACTGCGCACGGCTACATCCAGGGCAAGAGCGAACAGGCGCTCAAGACCTGCCTCACAAGCCGCTACCCGCGCGACAAGTACATCCTGACGGACAAGCTGACGGCGAACTACTTCAAAACCGAGGCGGACATCCGCCCGTTTTTCGAGAGCCAGCTCGAAATCTGCGGCGTCGAGTATTTCGACTTTTATCTCATGCACGCGCAGGGCCTTGTCAACTATGACCACTTCAAGGAGTGCCGCGCATACGAGACGGCGTTCGAGCTCAAAAAAGAGGGCAAGATCCGCCACGTCGGCATTTCGTTCCACGACCGCGCTGAGGTACTTGAGCGCATTCTGACCGAGTATCCCGAGATCGAGGTCGTGCAGATCCAGTTCAACTACGTCGACTACGACGACCCCGCCGTGCAGAGCCGCAAGTGCTACGAGGTCTGCCGCAAGTTCAATAAGCCCGTCATCGTCATGGAGCCCGTCAAGGGCGGCAACCTTGTGAACCTGCCCGAGGATGCGAAGGCCGTGCTCGAGAATCTGCACGGCGGCAGCTCCGCGAGCTACGCCATCCGCTTTGTCGCGGGCTTCCCCGGCATGATGATGGTGCTCTCCGGCATGAGCAACTTAGAGCAGATGCAGGACAACATCTCGTTCATGCGGGACTTCAAGCCTCTTAACGAAACCGAGCGCGCTGCGGTCGAGAAGGTGCAAAAGATCTTCCACAGTAAGAACCTCATCCCCTGCACGGCCTGCCGCTACTGCACCGACGGCTGCCCGAAGCACATCTCCATCCCCGACCTCTTCGCCATCATGAACACCAAGCAAATTCACCACGACTGGAACGCGGACTACTACTATGAGGATGTCCACACCGCGCCGGGCCGCAAGGCGTCCGACTGCTTAAAGTGCGGCAAGTGCGAAAAGGTCTGCCCGCAGCACCTGCCCATCCGCAAGCTCCTTGAGCAGGTCGCGGCGGAATTTGAAAAGGCCCCCTCAGCGAACTAAACACAAAACATAAAGCAGCACCGGCGAGAGAAAAGGATGGATAACTCTCGCCGGTACTGTTTCCTTGCACTGATTCTTGACTTTTATAGTAACACCGCGCTGCGGTGGATCTCTTAGTCTGCCGCTTTGGCCGTTCGGCGAGGTGGACAGTGAACCCCAGAATTTTTTGTTTGTCGCCTCTTGTTTTAGGCTATAACTGAAGTATAGCGTTGATTCTTTAAGCGAACCTAAAAAGGCTGTAAACAAAGTATGAACATTTCGCATTGGCGCTGCAGGTACAACATTTGTTAAAACGCGGTGCTTTTGGCGTAAACCTCCGGTTTTTCCTTGCAATAAATGTCCGTTCGGCGTATAATGAAGTTAATTTTGGCAGATTCTTAACACGCTCGCGGCGAACGAACTATCCTTCTCCGGCTCAACTCTGCGCGTTATTTTGCCGTGCGCCGCCCTTCTGCATCTTAAAAACGGGCGGCAGCATCATCGAAGTAAGGGAGAACGATTATGCAGAAAAAGAGAATGCTCAGCCTGCTGCTGGCCACGAGCTGCACGGCGGCTTTGTTTGGCGGTTGTGCTGGTGTTGACACAAGTGACGACAACGGCGGCAACGGCGAACATCCCGTTATCACGATGAACGCGCCTTACCGCAACATGTCGCAGTTCTATGATCTGGTGCACGAAAAGTATCCGGAGATCAACCTTGAGATCATCCCCTACAACGGACAGAACACCTCTGCCTACATGAAAGACATGCGCCTGTCCGGCGAGCTGCCCGATATCTACTTTACCACCTATTACACCCCTGGCCGCTACGATGATCAGGGCGACTTTCTCGATCTGTCCGGCTATGATTTTACGGATTGCTTCGTTCAGCCCCGCCTGAGCGAGGTGACGTATGACGGCGGCATCTACATGCTGCCGCTGGCCTATAACGCCATGGGCATCACCTATAACAAGACCCTGCTGGAGGAAAACGGCTGGACGCTGCCCACAAACCTTGACGAACTGGAGGCTCTGAAAGAGCAGGTGGAGGATGCCGGCTATGTTTTCTCCCGCTGCCAGCTCCAGTATCCCGGCTATGGCTTCCAATTCCTCTGCAACATTGCAGACACCGGTTACCTTTCTACGATCGAGGGGCTTGCCTGGCAGGAAAAGTTTCTGAACGGCGAGACCACCGTCGCCGGTACGCCGGAAATGGTCGAAGCCATCAAAGTGATGCAGCGCTGGGTGGATCTGGGAATGCTCAACGCTGACGGCACGCCAGACAGCGATGAAGACACCAAAAAATTTGTGGCCGAGGGCAACACCCTGTTTCTTGTAGGCAACAGCAACGATCTGGTGGAAAAGACCGACGCAGCGGACACCTACCGCCTGATGCCGTATCTTTCCGAAGACGGCACCCAGAATGTCTTTCTGCTGAGCGTCAGCCGCTATGTCGACCTGAACAGTTCGTTGGACGAGGAGGGCAACGAGCAGAAGCTGGAGGACGCGCTCCATGTGATGGAGGTGCTGTCCACCGTAGAGGGCATTCAGTCTCTTGACCCCACACAGAACACTTCCCGTCTCCTTCCCCTGAAGGATTGGACGGCGGATGAATACAGCTATTACATTGATATGATGGATGGGCTCAACAGCGGTCACACCACCAATCTGATTTACTCCGGCTGGGAAAACATTGCTCTTTCTCTGGGCGAAGAGGTGATCTCTTACATCAAGGGCAACGCTATGCTGGACGACGTCATCCGCTGCTTCGATGAAAATCAGCATCTGCTCACCGACAATGACACCGAGGTCTACACCACTGTCACCGAAACCATCGGCACAGAAGACTGCGCCCGGCTGGTGGGAATCATTTTCGGTGAAGCAACCGGCGCAGATGCCGCGCTGGTCTCCTACAACGTGTGGAACTACAATCCGAATTATACCTTTAAGTATATGAACCAGAAGGGCGTCAGCGGCTGCCTGTTCCCCCCGCCCGTCGGCGACGAGGAGATCACCTCCATCATTCCCACCGGCTGGCGGAACAACATCGAAACGCTGACCCTTACCGGCGCTCAGATCAAGGAGCTGGCTGCCGAAGGCTTTGACAACTACGGCAACGGCAATCCGTTCCCCTATGTTCTCGTCACCAGAGGCGGCATGGATCTGGACGACAGCACCACTTATACCATCCCTATCTGCGGTGCGACCGATGAGATCGCTGAACAGGCCGGCGGGCTCCAGGACAGCGGCGTATTGGGTCTGGACGCCGCCAGAGCATACCTGAGCCGGTTTGAAACGCTGAGCGCCAACGATATCAACTGGGAGTAACAAAAGCGAATGAAGCACACGTCGGAACGTACGAACCCCCAAAAAGAAGCGGGCAGACAGCTGCGAATGCTGCTTCTCATATTTCTGGCTGTCACTTTTGTCGGTGTGCTGGCATTTTTGAAGTTCTACGGCAGCTATATCGACAACATTCTATACGCTGAGCGTTTGAGCCAGATGCGCGAGGTGACGACGCAGCTCTTCTCGGGGCTTGAGGATGTGGTGGACAGCCAGTGGACAACCGCCGAGGTCCAGCGAAACTTTTTGCAGCATGAACAGCCTGCGACCTCGGAAGAGCTTCTCTCCTTTCTCGACCGGCAGGCTGGGCTGAATGACTTCGGCAGCTCGTCTGTCGAGCTGATGGTCGTGGATGACGGCGGCCGCTACTACACGCAAAACGGCATGCAGGGCATGCTCGTCGGGCGCAAGTACCTTCTGGATGAGCCGGAGCGCGTGAGCTATGTCTACAATGCGCTGACCACCGGCTGGTCTGA
>CALAAN010000393.1 GCA_937884915.1 uncultured Oscillibacter sp. | reverse complement strand
GGGCGCGGTCGGTTCTTACGAGGTCACCGTTCACATCAGCTAAGCCAAATCGCAAAAGGAGACAGCATGACTCAGATCGCAACAGTAGAAAAAATTCTTCCCGGCGGCATGGCGGAGATCTCCGTCCCGCGCAAGTCCGCCTGCGGCCACGACTGCGAGGAGTGCGCGGGCTGCGGCGTATCGGGCGCGAGCGTGCGCGCCGTCGCGCGCAACGACGCCCACGCGGAAGTCGGACAAAAGGTCGTGGTCGAGAGCAGCACAAAGAACCTGCTCGGTGTGATGCTTCTTGTCTACCTTCTGCCGATCGTGCTGTTTCTTGTCGGCTACTTCACGACCGGCGCGCTTCAAAGCGAAGGGCTGCGCTATGCCATCGCCATCGCGGCGTTTTTGATCGGCATCATCCCCGCGATCATCTGCGACCGCCGCACGAAGAAAAACGGCAAGCTGACATTTACCATCGTGCGCCTCTTCTAAGGCATGTTTGGTTATATCAGGCCGTCCAAGCCGCGCCTCAGCGAGCGGGACGAAGCGCGCTTCCAGTCCGTCTACTGCGGGCTGTGCCACGAGCTCGGGCGAAAGTACGGCTTCGCCGCCCGCTTCGTGCTGAACTTTGATTTCACGTTCCTTGCGATTCTGCTCTCCGGCGCGCAGGAGCCTGCGTGCGAGAACTGCCGCTGCGCGGTGCATCCGTGCAAGGCACAGTGCGTCATGGCGCACACCGGCGCGCTCGAAACGGCGGCGGATCACAGTCTTGTCCTCGCCTGGTGGCAGCTTCGTGACCATATTGAAGACCACGGCTTTTTCAAAGCCATCCCATACCGGCTCGCGGCGCTTCTGCTGCGCGGCGCTTACCGCAAGGCGAGAACGTTCGTGCCGGAATTTGACGATTCCGTGCAGCGGCATTTGAACGATCTGCACGAGCGCGAGCAGGAGCACTGCGCGTCGCTCGATCAGGCTGCCGAGCCTTTCGCCGCGCTGATGGCAGATATCGCCGGCTGTGTCAACGATGAGATGAGGCGGCGCGTGATGAAAGAGATCTTCTACCACCTCGGCCGCTGGATCTATCTGGTCGACGCGGCGGATGACTTTACAAAGGATGCGCATTCGAATTGCTACAATCCGCTGCGCTACCGTTATCAAATCGACGGCGACAAGCTGGACGAGCAGAGCAGGGAGGCCATCGCCGCCTCGCTCGACCTTTCCGTGCACCGCATGGCGAGCGCTTACGCGCTGCTCTCCTGCGGCGTATGGACAAGCATTTTAGACAGCATTTTTTACGAGAGCCTTTATGGGATCGGCAGCGCCGTTCTCAAGGGCACGTATCATAAGCCCCCGCGCAGAATACACTTCCGCATCAAGGCGGAGAAAAACGAGGAAACCGTATGAATGACCCCTATCAGATCCTGAATATCCCGCCCACGGCAACTGACGAGGAGGTCAAGCGCGCTTACCGCGACCTTGCCCGCAAATACCACCCGGACAACTACCACGATAACCCGCTGGCCGATCTCGCGCAGGAAAAAATGAAAGAGATCAACGAGGCCTACGATCAGATCCAGAAGCAGCGCAAGGCGTCCTCCGCCGCCTCGCAGAGCTACTCCAACGGCAGCGGCAGCAGCGGCTATGGCAATTCCGCTTACGGCGGCGCCTATGGCGCGGGCGCGCTCAATCAGGTGCGCATGGCGATCAACCGCGGCGATATTTCGCAGGCTGAGCGTCTCTTGAGCGGCGTGAGCGATCACAACGCGGAATGGAACTTCCTGATGGGCGTTGTCTGCTCGCGGCGCGGCTGGATGGACGAGGCCAAGCGCTATATGGAGACCGCCGTGCAGATGGACCCGAACAATCCCGAGTATCAGAACGCACTCTCCGCGCTGACGGGGGCGGGCTACCGGCCCAACGGCTTCCGCTCGGTCCACACGGCCAATTTTGACGACAGCGCATGTCTGCGCTGCTGCGCTGCGTGGTCGTGCTGCACGCTCTTTAGCGGCGGTGGATGCTATTTTCTACCCTGCATCTACTGATTTTTTGTTTCGTTCTGTGCTTTTCAGTTTTGTGTTTTTACTATATCATGGAGGAGAAGAATCGTGGTCAAAAGTATGACTGGCTATGGAAGAGCCAAAAAAACGCTCTCCAATCGCGATATCACCGTCGAGGTGCGCTCTGTCAACAACCGCTATCTTGACTGCACGGTGAAGCTGCCGCGCGCCTACATCTTCGCGGAGGACGCCATCAAAGGGCGCGTGCAGAAGGCCATCTCGCGCGGCAAGGTCGACGTGTTCGTCACCATCGACTCGACCGGCGCGGATGAAGAGGTCGTCGTGGTCAACGAGGGCCTGGCCCGCAGCTATTTAGAGGCGCTGCGCAAGCTCTACGAGATCGACGGCGGCAATTACCTTCGAAAGCAGTCCTACGCGGCAGACCTCGCCCGCATTCCGGACGTGCTGACCGTCACAAAGGCGGAGGAGGACCTGGAATCCGTCGGCGCAGACATCTGCGAGGTGCTCGACGAGGCGCTTGCGTCCTACAATCGGATGCGCGCGACGGAGGGACAGAAGCTCGCCGAGGACATCGGCGGCCGCCTCACGACGATTGAAACGCTCACCGGCAAGGTCGAGGAGCGCTCGCCCGAAACGGTGCGCGAGTACCGCGAAAAGCTGACCACGCGCATGCAGGAGGTCTTGCAGAGCACGACGATCGACGAGTCTCGCATCCTGACCGAGGCCGCCATCTACGCCGACAAGGTCGCCGTGGATGAAGAGACCGTGCGTCTACGCTCGCACGTGTCGCAGCTGCGCGACATGCTGCTCTCCGACGAGCCCATGGGCCGCAAGATGGACTTCCTCATTCAGGAGGTCAACCGCGAGAGCAACACCATCGGCTCGAAGTGCAACGACGTCGCCATCGCGCGCGACGTGGTCGCGCTCAAGGCGGAGGTCGAGAAGATCCGCGAGCAGGTGCAGAACATCGAGTAAGGGGCGAAGCAAATGAAGCTGCTGAACATCGGATTTGGCAACATGGTGTCCGCCGAGCGTCTGATCGCCGTCGTCAGCCCTGACAGTGCGCCGATCAAGCGCCTCATTCAGGAGTCGCGCGAGCGCGGCATGCTGATCGACGCGACCTACGGCCGCAAAACCGCGTCCGTGTTCATCATGGACAGCGACCATGTGGTGCTCTCGGCCATCGCCGCCGACAAGCTGATCGCAAGGCTGGGCGTGGAAACGCTCGCCATGGAGGAGGAAGCATAGAAAATCATGTACAAGGGGAAAACATTCATCATCTCCGGCCCGTCCGGCGTGGGCAAGAGCACAG
>CALAAN010000392.1 GCA_937884915.1 uncultured Oscillibacter sp. | reverse complement strand
TGGTGGAATGCGGACAGGGGCATATCGGGAAGCTGGAAAAGGGCGAGCACTACCCGAAGCTGCCGACGCTGTACAAGATCAGCGAGGCGCTTGGCGTTTCGGCCAGCGATATTCTGGCGGAATCGCCGCCGTCGAAGAGAGGGATGCTTTCGCCCGAGGAAGTCGGTGCGAACATCCGCAAATGGAGGACGCTGCGCGGGCTTGGCGTGAAGAAGCTGGCGGAAAAATCGGGAGTATCGCGCAACAGCATCCGGAATCTTGAGACCGGCAAGTGCATGAGCTTTCTGCTGACCTATCAGTACATCGCCGAGGCGCTGGGCGTGACCGTCGGGACGCTGCTCGGCGAGACGGGAGGTGCGGAATGATGAAAGCTGTGCCGTTTAAGACAGTTGCATATCCGCAGCTCAAGGATGCTTTGCAGGCATCGGGGATGACGCCGCCGGAGTTGAGCAAAAAGCTCGGCGTATCGCCGTTTTGCACGTGGCGATGGATCACGGGGAAGAACGAATTTAGCATCGGCGTCATCAAGGCGATTCTTGCGGTGACGGGGCTGACGTTTGAAGAGGCTTTCGGGGAGGTGCGCGTATGAGTAGGATCATGAGACCGAAAACGCCGTTTGAGTTCTGCGTTTATCCGGCGCTCAAGGAGAGCCTTGAGGCAGAGAATTACAACCAGACCACGTTGGCGCAATCGCTCGGCACGTCTCAGTTTACGGTGTCAGCGTGGACGCGCGGCGACAGGGATACGACGGTGCGGCTGCTGTTGGCACTGGAAGATTTGACGGGGATGACGTTCCGTGAGATGTTCGGAGAATGCGAGGGGAGAAGATGAAAGTATTAGTTGCCTGCGAGGAATCGCAGGAAGTCTGCAAGGCGTTCCGCGCATTGGGACATGAGGCTTATTCCTGTGACATTCAAGAGCCGTCTGGCGGACATCCTGAGTGGCATATCCTCGGTGACGCTGTGGAGGTCGTCAATAGGCCGATTGGAGTTATCACCACGATGGACGGAGAAACGCATATTGTTGATTGGGATTTGCTGATCGCACACCCGCCATGCACTTACCTCAGCAATGCTGGGGCGCGACATTTATGGAAAGATCACCATCTACAGGCGGAAAGAGTAATGCTTGGAATAAAAGCGCGCGATTTCTTCATGGAATTTTGGCGGTCGGATATTCCGCTTGTGGCGGTCGAAAATCCTGTGCCGAGTAAGGTCTTTGTAATGCCGGAATACTCGCAAATTATCCAGCCGTTTCAATTTGGACACCCGTACACCAAAAAGACATGCTTGTGGCTGAAGAACCTTCCACCGCTAGTCCCAACAAATGTTGTTGAGCCAGTTGCCACATGGTGCCCCAGCGGAAGCTATAGCCATAAGCACGGGATTCAGCACAGAGGTATGTTTACTACGGACCGCGCAAAAAACCGCGCGAAGACTTTCCCCGGCATCGCCAAAGCTATGGCGGAGCAATGGGGCGGATTGGAGGGAACCGCATGAGCAAAGCAGTTTTAATCAGCATCCGCCCGAAGTGGTGTTGTGTGGAGGAGGTGCGCGATGAATAGCATTCAGGCGAGCCAGATCATGGGCGGGAACGGGGCGAAGAAAATTCTTGACGTAACATGCGGATCTCGGACGATCTGGTTTAATAAGCAACACCCGGCCGTGGTCTATTGCGACGTCCGCGACGAGGAGTGTTCTGCGGTGTGGACAAGCACCAACCGCGATTCCGAGCGCAAGTGCATCATTCATCCGGATATTCAGTGCGATTTTACGAATTTACCGTTCCCGGATAATACATTCGCACTCATCGTCTTTGACCCGCCACATTTGCGCCGTGTTGGAGAAAACGCATGGATGCGGAAGAAATACGGGAAGCTCGGCGAGGGCTGGCCGAAGATGCTGCACGATGGATTCCGCGAGTGCATGCGCGTGCTGAAACCGGACGGTGTGCTGATTTTCAAGTGGGCGGAGACACAGATACCCGCGGCCAAAGTATGGGATGCCATCGGGCAGAAGCCGCTTTTCGGTCATCACAGCGGTAAGAAAAGCCAGACCTTTTGGGGCTGCTTTATGAAGTTGGGAGAGCGCAAATGACCGGTTATGGGAATCAGCCGATCTCACAGAGCGCGGCGAAGGAGCTGACGGGGATGACGTTTAGGGAGCTGTTCGGGGAATGTGAGGGGAGAAGATGAAACACCTCGGCAATATCACGAAGATCAACGGCGCGGAGATCGAGCCGGTGGACGTCATCACGGGTGGCTCACCGTGTCAGGACTTGAGCGTCGCGGGAAAGCGCGCGGGGCTTGCGGGCGCACGCAGCGGGCTTTTCATGGATCAGATTCGCATCGTAAAGGAGATGAGAGAGCATGACCGAGCAGGTGGGCGGTCAGGTGACATGGTCAGACCTCGGTATATGGTCTGGGAAAACGTACCAGGCGCATTCAGCAGCAACAAAGGGCGAGACTTCGCGGCGGTCCTCGAAGAGATCATCCGCATCGTCGAGCCGGAAGCCCCCAATATTGAAGTGCCTGAAAAGGGATGGCCGACCTGGGGGGGCTACCACGACTGCGTGGGCGGACGATGGAGCGTGGCTTGGCGAGTGCATGACGCGCAACACTGGGGAGTCCCCCAACGCCGCCGTCGAATCTCGATTGTCGCAGATTTTGGAGGAGACACCGCAGGAGAAATATCGTTTGAGCGGAAAAGCGTGCCTGGGTATCCTACGCCGCGCGGAGCGGCGGGGAAAGAAGCTACCGGAGATTCTGAAGCGGGCGCTGATAGCGCAGTCGCGATTCATCTGACGCAAGACCCCATTACGAGCAAAGAAAAGGCAATGTGCATTTCGGCCGGCAGCGGCAGAGGGCAAGCGTCGTGCGGAGTATTTTGCGCAGCCTTCAAGGCGGGGCAGGGCGCAAAGGCTAACGGCATCGGCTATGCCGAGGAATGCGCGCCGACGCTGGGCGCGGTATCAAGCGGGCTGAATCAATGTCCGTCAGTTTTGGCGTTTGACCGGGCGCAGATCACATCACCGGACAACCGCAGCACCGTCGGACCGGACAAGCCGTGTCCTGCGCTGCACACCTTCGGCGAGGTTCCAGCGGTCTGCTATCAGATGCAGGGCTTCGGCGATTACCGCGAGGGCGATACCGCGAGCAGCTGCAAGCAGCGCGACTACAAGGACAGCACCGATTTAGTGGTCAGCAGCGTTGACTGCCGTAATTTCACCGAGGGCGGCGAGATCAACGGGGCATTGCAAGCCAAAGAGAGCGGCGGGCAGAGCCTGAATCTGCAAAATACCGTCCGTACGGGGACGATCGTGCGCCGTCTCACGCCGCTGGAATGCGAGCGGCTGCAAGGCTATCCGGACGGGTGGACGGACATCGGCGAGTGGCGCGACAGCAAGGGGAAACTCCATAAGGACGCGGATAGCCCGCGCTATAAGGCCTGCGGCAACTCGATCGCGCTGCCGTTCTGGTCATTTCTGGCAAAGCGGATCAGCGCGCAATATTTGCGTCCTGTTACGATGGGGAGCCTGTTTGACGGCATCGGCGGCTTTCCGCTGGTGTTCGAGCGGTGCAACGGAAAAGGCACGGCGCGCTGGGCGAGCGAGATCGAAGAGTTTCCTATTGCCGTGACAAAATTGAGATTTGGGGAGAATTGAGCATGTACATCGGCGAACCATTTAGCTGGAAGCCTGCCGCGTTTGAGGGCAGCAACGGCATTATGAGCGTGACCACGAAAGAGACGACTGCACATGGCAAGGTCGTCTACATCAACGAGGCGCACCGCTACTTTACGGCGGAGGCGCAGATCAACGGGAAAAAGCTCAGAGAGAGCTTTAAGTTTTAACAAAAATCAGGAGGAATTTTATCATGAACACCAATCAGGACTACATCGTTCGCTGTGACCGCGCAGGCGTTTTCTTTGGTAAGATCAAGGAGCGCAACGGTTCCGAGGTCACCATGACCGAGGCTCGTAAGCTGTGGAGCTGGGATGGTGCGTGTGCTGTGGAGCAGCTGGCGCAAGACGGCACAAAAGCTCCGGGAAACTGCCGCTTTACCGTGACCGTGCCGGAAATGACCGTATTGGGGGCGATTCAGGTTATCCCTTGTACGGACGAGGCATCTGCATCGCTTCGCGCCGTGAAGGAGTGGAAGAGATGACGCTTAACGAGAAGATCAAAGCATTTCTCGAGGAAAGCTCCGGCTCCGGCTCCGGCGACGGCTACGGCTCCGGCTACGGCTCCGGCGACGGCTACGGCGACGGCGACGGCTCCGGCTACGGCTACGGCTCCGGCTACGGCTCCGGCGACGGCTACGGCGACGGCGACGGCTACGGCTCCGGCGACGACTCCGGCTCCGGCATTAAAAGCTTCAATGGAGAACCGGTTTATCGAGTCGACGGCGTAAACACGCTGATTCGTTCCGTGCGCGGCAACGCCGCGCACGGGGCAATCTTGAACAGCGATTTGACAATTACCCCGTGTTATATCGCCACGCAGGACGGCGTTTTTGCGCATGGTGAAACGCTGCGTGAGGCAATGGAAGCGCTGCGAGATAAGCTGTTTGATGATATGGCAGAGGATGAGCGCATTGACATGTTTCTGCGCGAAACAGACCGAGAGAAAGCATATCCGACGCAGTATTTTTACGACTGGCATCACCGCTTGACCGGCTCGTGCGACATGGGGCGGAAGCAGTTTGCCCGCGATCACGGCGTTGACCTCGAGCGTGGCATGATGACACTGACGGAGTTTTTGGAGTTGACGAAGGATGCTTATGGCGGTGAAGTAATCCGGAGGGTGATTGAAAGGACGGAGGCATAAATGGAACGACTGACATTTGAGGGGAATTTCTGCGACATCGCGCAATGCCGCGAGCTGCCGTGCCCGTATAACGGCGCGTGTTCGCAGCGGAAAGTCTGGGAGCGGCTGAAAGCATATGAGGACACGGGGCTGACGCCGGAGGAAGTGGACACGCTGAAAAAAGACTGGAGTTATCTTTGCACGGTCGTTGGAGAATGCGGCGGCCTTGACCGAGTGAAGGAGCTGGCCGAGGCCGACAAGGACGGGCGAGTGGTGGTGCTGCCGTGCAAGGTGGGCGATACGGTGTACTGGGTACATAGCACTGTCATCACTGAGTGCAGAGTGCATCGAATCCAAATGAACCGGAATGGCCTGTATATTTGCCTTAAAAGCACTATGTCACATGGAGCATTTCGCGTTGATCTTTGCCTTGGGAAAAACGTATTCCTCACCCGCGAGGAAGCGGAGAAAGCATTAAACGAAGGGAGGGATGACAATGGCTGAATACATTGAGCGCGAAGCCGTCGTCAAGCGTGTTCAAGAGATTTACTGCGTGGGATGCAACAGCTATCACGGCGTAAGATGCCGTGCGTGCGGGACAGGTGACGCGATTGACATCATCGAAGACTTTCCCACCGCTGACGTTGCGCCGGTTATACATGCGCGGTGGGAGCAAGATGCAGGTGGAGATTGGTATTGCACAAACTGTGATGAGGTTGTTGCTATCTGCGACAGCGGCAGAGAGCGAACTTACCGAAAACCGTACTGCCCCAACTGCGGTGCGAAAATGGACGAGAGGGATGAAGATGAGTGAATACGTCTCAAGAGAAGACGCTGTAAAAGCTATTCGAGAAAGATGCTCACCGTGCGGAGAGGCCATTGAGGCTATCAGGGATGCTCCAACCGTCGATGCCGTGGTCGTGACGCGCTGCAAGAACTGTAAATACTGCACCCAGTTTGCAGACAGCGAAATGATAATTCTTTGTGAAAAGCATGATATTATTATGCCTTGTGATGGATTTTGCAGCTACGGCGAACCGAAGGAGGGGTAACGATGGCTGAATATTTTGCGACAAGGGTATGCGACGTATGCCGAAGAAACGTAGCAGCAAAAGAAAAGCTGTTTTACAAAACGTATCTCGATTATACGCGGGTCCGCTTTAAGGGACGCCCCCAGCACGCAATTTTGTGCCATGACTGCTATTCGGACATGGTGTGGGATTTGCAGGCAAAAATCGAGGAGGAAACTCATGCTAACGATCACAATTAAAGCCAACGTCCCCGCCGCCGATGCGCAGGGCATCAAGGAGCGTATCGCAATGGACATCGAGCGATACGGCGACTGCAAGGTCGTGAGCATCACGAGCGACAGAGGGCGGGAAGAACAGCTGCGAATGAAAGGAGACAAGTTATGAGCATCAACATCAAGAAGTACACCAAAGAGCAGATGGCGAAGATGGTGGAGGAGGCGCAGGAGAAATCCACAGCGCTTGAAGCGGAAGTCGTCGAGCTGAAGAACTGCATTGACGAGAAGAATGATTTGCTTGTCGAGTATGCAAACTTAAAGGCGGAAATGCAGCGAAAGAACACCGCGTTGACCGAGCAGATCAGCCAAATGAACGGCGAGGCCATCAACAAGGCGAACGAGATCGCGAACCTGAAAGCGGACGCGGATGCGCTGAGAAACAAGCTCGCTGACGCTGAGGCGGCGCTTGGGAGGGCAAATGCAGCTGCGGCGCAGCAGACCGCGTTTGCGGAATACCATAAGCGGGAATACGATGCGATGGTTGAGAAATACAAGACCGCCGCGCTTGAAGAGTGGCGTGCGAAGAACCACCCGTTCCGCAACCTGTGGGCGTGGGTGAAGAGAAAGCTCAAAATGGGATAAAGGAGAGGCAGGGCATTTGCCCTGCCTCTTTGCGTCAATATGGATTCTTCCAGTTCTGCCCGCCCTTGTAGGCATCAAACAGCGCGCGCCACTGCTCCTTCGGGAAGTGCGCTTCGATGTAGTCCGTCAGCTCGACCTTCTTCACGCTGCCGTTTTTGTCGGCGTCCACGTTCCCGCGCATCTTCGCCCAATCGTCGAGCGAAAGGCCGGCATCGAGCATCCGCTTTGTCTTCTCAAAGCCCGTGCCGCTCATCACGTCGGAGCCATATTTTTCAAGGCTTGCGAGATAGTCCGCCGTGCTCATGCCGAGCTCGCTCTTGGCGTTCCTCGCATGCAGCACCCACTTGTCGACCGCCCCGTCGCCCAGCACTTCCGCCTTGGCCGCTTCATAGCTATAGCGGTAGCAGCAGTTGAGCAGATCAGCCTTGGTCGTGTCGCCTGCCGCTTTATAGATGCTGGTTTTCATCATGGCGGCAGTATAGGCCATCTGCCCAGTCGCGCACACCTTCTGGAAAGCCTGCTTCTGGCCGTAGTCGAGCACGACGGTGTGCTCCTTGCCGTCGGAATCCTTATAGCTGAGCGAATCGGGCTTGCGCGTCGTGGGGTAGAATCTCGTTTCGCCCGTCGCGCCGCGCACGCGCTCCATTTCCTGCGATACCTCGCTCTGCGTGTACTTGTTCACGCCGATGGGGTTGATAAGGGCATTCGTCAGCCGCTTGGAAAGGCTTCCGGGGTTGTCCTTTTCCTCGCCCAGCGTGTTCACCGTGGTCGGAAGCGTTTCGCGCACCTTCGGGATGCGGCTTTTCAGCGTGTCAATGAGCACGTCCGTTGTGCCGTCGCCCGCGTATACGTTGCGCTGCTTGTCGTCAATGCCCTTGGCGATGGCCGCCAGCACGTTCGGCGTGATGGACGAGATCACGGTCTTGCCCACTGCTTCCGGCAATGCCTCTTTCCAGTCTTTTTTATAGACCAAAATATCCTTACCTAAGTTGCCGATAGTCTGCATCACGGGGAGGTCTGCCGCCGCCTTGACGAAGCTATCTGCGGTATCTGTGTAGCTCTGAGGATTTACAAACGTGGAAAGGAAGCTGTCATTACCGTTATCTGCCATTTCTGCGCCGAGGCTGACCATGAAGTTCAGCGGTTCTAAGTTGCTCAGGTCGACCAGCGTGTCGCCGTCCCGCCACACGCCGGTTTCGTCGCCGTCCAGCCAGCGCTTGGCGGCGGTGATATTGATCTGCGCACCGGTTAGGCCCTCGCTCTGGTTCAGCGCAGCGACGTCCTTGTCGTCCTCGTCGTCTGCGCGTTTCAAAAGGCCCATCTTCGCCAGCTGCATAAAGCCGTAGGCGATGGCCGTGCCGGTCATGCCGCGCGCGAAGTCGCTCACGGCCTTCGCCTGCTTGGTGGGATTCGCGCCGTTTTTCGCCGCGTCGGCGACGGCGCTCACAATCTCGACCGTGCCTTTCACTGCATTCACGGGGCTGTAATCAAGCCCCACGCTCGCAAGGTTGCCCGCTACGCGCGTAAACGGCGCAATAATGTCGCCCGCGCCGAAGCTGTGGATCGTATGTCCTCGTTTGGTTTTTCTCCCGCTGTCTCCCACACCGGCAAGCATATTTAGGAGGTCATGCACCGACTGGATCGCGTCTGCTATGCGGCTGTCATTCTGGAACGTGCGGTATTTTGCCAGCGCATCCGCCTGAGACGCGGCGTAATCCTTGGGCGCGTTCTGGATCTTGCCGCTTTCGATAAGCTCCTGCGTGCCGCGCTGCGTGCTGCGCGCCGCGCCCTTGTAGGCCTCGTCCGAGGTCGTCAGCAGATACCCCATGTTCCGCTCGCAGGCGGACAGCACGCGGTCAATGAAGCTGCCGCTCGCCTTGAATGTGCGGTTGCCGGTTTGCTCATAGCGCCCGCTCGCGCCCATGTCCACGTCAAGCGTGATCTCCGCCGCAGACATGCGGATCGCCTTCATAATGGCGGTGCGGCTTTCGCTGCTCATGGCCGACCTTTCAAAGGCGACGCTGCGCGTGCCCGTCAGCTTGGAGAGCGCCATATCGAGAACCGCCGCCCCGCGCATACTCATCGCGTCGAGCGCGTAGAACGTCGTGTTGCCCGCGATGTTCTTTGCCGCCGTCTTGGGGTTCGACAGCATATTGAGCACCTGCACCGTTTTGAGCTTCTGGCCCATGTTGGCGCTCTGTGCGTCGGTTGACAGCGCCGCGCTGGATTCATAGGCGAACTGCTTGAGCTGGGCAAAGTCCATGCTGCCGAGCGCCGATTCCGCCGCCTTGCGCAGCATCGCGCTCTGCCGTCCGGTGATCCCGTTCAGCGTGCCGCGCTCCTCTGCGATATTGAGGATGATATCGCGCATCGCCTCGGGCGTCTCCGCCTGCTCGATGCTCTTGTCATACATGAGGATGCTGCGGAACCGCTCGGCGCGGTCCGCGTCGGAAAGGTCGCTCTTTTGCAGATTTTCCCACGCCGACAGTTCGCTCGACTGTCCGCCCTCGTTGCCCGCTCGGCTGTATTTTGCCCATGCCTGCGTGCCGCGGCCTGTTTCCGTCGCGTGCTCGCGCATGATGGCCAGCCAGCGCGTATACTCGTCTTCGGTGATCTCCATAGCGATACTGCGCCCCTGCAGCTCGTCCTTGATCTGCATCGCCGCGTCGACCATCTGCGCGTTCCACGCCGGGGCGTATTCAAGATACTGCGTCAGCTCTTCATAGGCGGCGGGGTCAGCGTCCTTTAAGAACTGCCGTTTGCCGTCCCGCTCGATGTACACAAGGTCGTCCGCCTTGGCAAGGCTCTCCGCCTCGCTCTGCGCGCGGTAGCGGAACAGCGCGTCGTAATCCTCGCGGCTGCGCGCCGTCGCCTCGCTCTCTGCGTCCGAATAGCGCGCCGCGCTGTCGGCAAGACGGCTCGTGCGCTCCACCGGCTCCACGTCCGGGGCCTGATAGCCCGCTCGTGCCGCGCCGATGCTGCCGGGAAGATCATCCGGCACGTCCATATCCCAGATGGGAAGCTCTTCCGCCTGCCGCGCCCGTACCGGCTGCGCGCCGTCGATCTGCGCCTTGGCGGCAAGATATGCCGCGTTCGGGCCGACCTGCTCACCGGCCACGTTGGTATAGCCGTTTGTCAGCATGTCGTCGAGGATAAGCTCGAGCGTCTTTGCCGCTTTCACGTTCTCCTGTCCGTGGTCCTTGATGAGCCGGTCGGCGGCGTCAATGATCTGGCTGCGTGTCAATCCCTCGTTCATCGCCGCGCGCAGGGCAGGGGTCTCATAGATGTTGCTCGTGCGCTTATAGCCGTTCGCCGTGCGTTCGCGTGCGCCCATCTGCTGCCCGTACTGGCGGGAGAGGTCGGCAATGCCCGCGATCTGCTCCGCCGCCTCGACATAATAGCCGCGCAATTCCGGATGGTCGAACGAAAAGGCGTTCACGCTGCGCGGGGCAACGCTTTCCGCCGTGCGGTTGTCGATGTGGCTCTCCGGCGCATAATTCCCGCCGCGCTGCATATCCTCTCCCTTGACACCGCTGTGCCCCTGTGTTACAGTGGGGTCAAGAGATACCGGTGCCTGCACCGTATCCGTTGAAGCGTCTCCGCTTGCTACGTGGTCGAGGTCACCCGAAAGGGCAGAAGTCCCGTCTGATGCAGGCGAGGGCGCTTCTTTGTTTTCAAAGAAATTGCCCCCGCGTTCATTTGCCGCAGATGCCCTCTGTGCGCCCTCTGCGGCGTTTTCCTGCGCGGGTGTGAAATTACCCTTGTTCACCGCTTGACGCGCTCCTGCGTCAACGACCGGCGTTTCTGCCGCCTTGCCGCGTCCGTTCATGGCGTTCAGCATCGCATTTACGCCGATTTGACCGCCGCCGAGCACACCGCCGACGACCGCGCCGCCTGCAAATTCCTCTGCCGCCGTGCGCGGGTTCAGAATGGCGTCGCTGTCCGAAAGGGAAGCAAGCTTGTTGCCCTTGTGGTACACACCGTTCTGCAAGGCGCGTTCAATAACACCCTGCACCACTTCTTCCTTGCCCTCGTCCACGGCGGAATCGACCCATGCTTTCCACGCGTTCGCGCCATGCTTCAGCTCTTCCGGCAGCTTTTGAATACCGCCTCCGACCTCGACCGCCGCATTCAAAAGGCCGTTGCCCATCGCGTAGAGTGCCGCCTTCGTGCGGGCTTTGTTGTTTTCCGTGCCGGTCTTCGCCATGTCGTCCATTGCCTCGTCATAGCTCTGTCCGACGACCTGAGAAAACGCCGTCCAGTAGTTCGGGTCCTTCGCCATCGCCATCACGCCGTGTTGGATCGTGCCTGCCATGCTGGGGGTCATTTCCGCCGCCGCCTGCGCGCCGAGCCCCGCCGTGCTTGCGCCTGCGGATGCGCCCGCCGTCAGGTAGGCCATGACCGCCTGCGGCACTGCCGCGACCGTCGCGGCACCGTACTTGTCCAGCAGTTCCGCCGCCTTGCCGCCCTTTGCGACGTTGTCGGCATATTTCTTCTGTGTTTCCTGCCCCTCATTCTTGATTCTCTGCGACAGCTTATTGAGCGGGGCAGTGTCGGACAGATCTCCGAGTTTCTGACCGGAAAACAGCTCGAACGGCGACAGCAGCACATCTTCGGCCATTGCAAGCGTGCTGGCAACACCCTGTGCTGCCTGATTGACACCCTTTGCCACCGCGCCCGCAACGCCCTTGCCGAGAGAGTATTTATTTGCCCTCTTGGCATTGTTTTTCTTGATCTGGTTCGCCACCACCTGTGCCTGTGCACGCCGCTGCTGGTTGGCGCGGTTGGTATAGTGCCTGCTGCCGCGCTCGGCGATGGTGTTGTTCTTCTGTGCGGCCTTCTGATTCGTCGAGATGATGGCAGAGGTCAGCGTGTCGGTTTTCTGCGCGCCAGACGTCGGTTTCTGCTGATTGCTCAGCGAGCGACGCATAGGCGTGGATTGGGCGGCGGCTTTCGCCGCCGTCATCTTTGTCTGTGTGCCGCTCTGCGCGTTCTTTGTAGCCTTACCATCTGCGACCAACTGACGCAGTACCGGATTTACCGCCATGCGCCGTCACCTCACATTCTTTCCTGCCTGTTGACCAGCCCACTGTTTTTCTGCTGCTGGTTCAGCCATGCGTAATAATAGTCCTTCGCCGTTGCACCGCCAGCCGCTGCCTTGGTCGCAGGGCCCCAATAGCCATCCACAGCGATTTTCTGCCCCGCAGGCAGATACTTGTTCAAATCCTGCTGCAATTTTTTGATCTGCGCGCTCGTCAGACCGCCATTGTCATAGCCGACCTTGTTGGTGTTTGTCGTCTTGCTGGTGGGCGAGGTCGTCGTTCCAGTCTTCCCAGACGTACCTCCGCTATATGTGCCGCCAGACGTGCCGAACGTACCGCCCGAGCCGCCGGAAGAGCTGCCGCCGATGCCGTAATAATACTGCATCGCCGTCATGACCTCGTCCGTGCGGATGCCGTTTTTATAGGCTGTGTACGCCTGCGAGGCCGTCAGGCTGGGCTTTGCCGTCGTCTGAGACGACGCGGTATTGTCCGCCTCCATCTGCTTGAGCGCGAGCTCGTATTCCATCTGAGCCTGCGCCTGCTGGAGCGCGTTTTCGCTCTCGCGGATCTGGTCTTCGCGCTCAAGGCCCTGCACGCGGATCAGTTCGTTATAAAGGGCCTTGGCAAGCTCGTACTGCCCGTTCGCTTTTGCCTCTGCAATAGCGTTTGTGTATGTGATAGTCAGCTCCTTTTTGCGAAGCGAGATATCCGCGCGGGCATTGGATTCTTCCTCGCCGATGCTTGCCAAATCGCGCTGCATCGCGCTCGAGCGGGCAAGCTCTGCCTGACCGTTTGCGCCGGACGAAAGGCCGTTTGCAGCCGCGCGCTCGTCCCATGCTCTTTTAGCAAGGGCATTCTGCGCGGCAATGCGGTTGCGCTGCGGATCATAGATGCCGCTCAGACGGGATTCTTCGTCGTCGAGGCTTGCGGTGTTTTTCTCATAGGCCTCTTTCAGCCCTGCAAGCTCGCTCTCAAGTGCACTTTCGTACTGCTTCTTAATCCATTCCGTCAGATCATATCCGCCGCCAGAGCTGCCGCCGGAGTAGCTTCCGCCGGAAGAACCGCTCCCAGAAGAGCTTCCGCCTGCACTGCCATAGAGCGCATCGGACAGCAAGCCGGAAAGATCGCTGTTCGCGCCGCTTGCATCCGGCAGATTTCCGCCCATGCCCTCGCTGCCGCCAACACTGCTTTGGCCACGCGATGCCATGACTTTTTCATAGTCCGACCGAGATGCGGGGGTAATGTCCTTGTCCTTGATCGTAGACCCGGGACCGGTGTAACTATGACCAAACTGCAAGTTCATCAGTTCTTCGCTGCTCACACCCGCATCATTATCCGCCTTGGCGGGGATAAGACCGGGGGTGTATCTGGTGGAGGTTCGGGCCCAGCCGGTCATGTAGCCGTTTTCGTTATAAGTACATCTGAACGTGCCTTTAGGCGAAGTGAGAATGACGGTCTGACCGGCGCGGGACATATCGCGCTGCGTCATATCGGGCGTGCCGCGGTCGTCCATGCGCACATAGCCGCCATCGCTCGAGGCATAGTCATCCCATGTGCCGTTTTCCAGCTTCTGTGTCAAATCGGGATCGGCGTAATACCCCCAGTGGCCCTCACCGTCCATGCCATAGTAGCCCTCATTTTGATAAAAGTTGTCCACCCAGCCGACTTCACCTGTGCTCGAATTGAGACCGTAGCCGCGGGACATGAAACTGCTGAGTTTTGGATCATAGCCGCTTCTCTTGCGCCACTCGTTATAGAGGTCTTCATTTGTCCGGGCAGTGCCATTCCCGTAAATATCGATACCCTGTGCGTTAGCCTTGTTCACGCGCGCCTGCGCCGCCTCGCGGAATTCATAGATATCCTTCGCGTTCAGCATTTCGTTCCCGTAGTCGGTCGTATCGGTCGACCAGTCGTGCAGCGGCAGAATGTCGCCGTTGGGGGCTCGCGTCGTTCCTGTGGCCAGATCTGCGCTGGACGGAATAATGTCCGCGCCGGGGAAATAGCGGTTGCGCAGTTCCGCGTCGGAGAGGGCACCAGTGCCAGAGCTTGACGCACCGGTGTATTTCTGCTGTGCGGAAGCCAATTCTTCCATCTGCTTTTTGGCCCACTCTGCCGTACCGCCGCCCTTTGAGATTAGGCCGTTCAAATAGTTTTTTTCATTCTCCCAGTTCGTGCTGGCCCCATAAGTTCCAGACGATGTAGGGGTAGAGGATGTCGTTCCGCCGCTGGTCGAACTATTTGGGCGGCTTGTACTTCCGCCAGAAGACGGTGTATAGCTGTTACTGCGATCACTTGTCTGACGGTTAGAATTACTGCCTGAGCTGGTTTGTCTGCTTGTGCTGCCGCCCGAGCTTCCGCTTGAAGAGCCACCATACTGTTTTTGAGCCTTGTCCAGCTCTTTCAGCTGATTTTTAGCCCACTCACCGTTACCGCCGCCCTTACTCACAAGATCATTAAGATATTTTTTTTCGTTGTCCCAGTTGGTATTAGCGTTGTATGCGCCCATCCACATGTACCGCCTTTCTTATTTCATTGTGGCGAGCTTGCGGATCAAGTCGTCGCCGTACTTGTACGCGGCCAAATAGTCGAGCGTTGGATTGAGCAGTCCCGCGCGCACCTTGAGCATTTCACGGTAACTTGCCTCGTACCTTGGGCGATACGCGCCCAGCACAAGCGACTTGGCGCGCTTCTTGCGGTATACGCCGTCACCGTTGGCCTGACTGCCCGCCGCGCCGCTCGATGTGTTGCCCTCGATGGCCGTCACGTACTGGCGGTCCACGCTCTCGCAGATGCCCGTATGGTCGGTCTTGACCTTCGTGTTGGGAAAGTCATAAATGAGCACGTCGCCCGGCTGATAGCCGGATGTAACCCACTGACCGTGGGCTTTGGCGTAGTTCATCAGCTCTCCGCAGCTCGCGGTCTTTCCGCCGCCGTAAAAGAGCTGCTTGTCCGCCTGCTGGAAGCACCACCAGACAAACTGCATACACCAGTACACGCCGTCCGTGCCGTAGGCTTTGCCATACTTCTGTCGGTTGCCCGGCTGTTCCACCGTGCCGATCTCCTTGCGCGCGATGGCGAGGATATCTTCTGCTCTCGCCATGCT
>CALAAN010000391.1 GCA_937884915.1 uncultured Oscillibacter sp. | reverse complement strand
TGTAGCTTGAATAACTGCACGCGCTGCGCAGTGTAGGTGCGGTGTACATGGCTTCGCCATGAATCCCTGCGAGTCGTTACATCTCGCAACCGCGCCTTACTATCGTGAGGCGCGTGTGACGTCACATCGGCGGCAGACTGCGTGCCGAATGCGGCATTGCTTCGCTCGCCGCATTGATGAATGCCTCGGTAGACGGAAATTACTGCGCACTTCTGGCGGCGAGCGTTAGCAAGGCCGCATTGGCAGGCAATAACAAGATTGCACAAATCTATAGTAGACGGAGATTGCGTAAGGGTAGCGACACGTAGGCAAAGCGGCAGCGAAGATAGAAGCAAGCCAAATCGTTTAGATACATCACTTGGCAGGCACCTGATTCGGCAAGCGCCGCAGCTCTTCGAGCTGCTCGCTTGCAATGGGCGGGGTCAAGGGGCAGGGCCCCTTGCGTTCTCTTGGGGGTCAAAGGGGGATATTCTCTCACGTGAGAGAATATCCCCCTTATCTCGTGCAGCGCCTGTGGCGCTGCTTTTCCCCGCGGCGCAGAGCGCCGCAAAATTCTGTTACCCCTGCCGTTTTTTGAAGGTCAAATAACCTTCAAGCATCAAACTGGCGGCGACGGCATCGACGGTTTTCTTGCGCTCCTTGGCGCGCTTGCCATTATTAAGTAAGATATTGTGCGCGTCGACGGTCGTGCGGCGCTCGTCCCAGAGTGTGACGGGGAGCGACGTGGCTTCGCGCAGCATTTCGGCGAAGCCCTCGGCCTTTTTTGCGCGGGGGCCGTGCGTGCCGTCCATATTGAGCGGGTGGCCGAGCACGAGCTCTGAGACCTCATGCTCGGAGATAAGCGGCAGCAGCTTTTCGATGACCGCCTCGGGCCGGTACGCGGTGATGACGGTCGAAAAGCCCGTGAGCGTCAGCGTGCGGTCGGAGATCGCGACGCCGGTGTGCGCGTCGCCGTAGTCGATGGCCATGATCTTCATAAAATTGCCTCCTGAGCGTTTCTTTTGACTGCCAGCATACAGGATTTTCGCCCAAAAAGCAAGCGCGGGGCAGGGAAGAGGCGCGCCGCGGCGGCAAAATGCAGTCAGATCGCCCCACTGCGGGAGAAAAAACACGGGAAAGGGCGAAAATCTGCGCGATTTTCTGCAAAATCGTGCAAAAAGTGCTTGACGGCTGGACATACCATGTGGTATCATCTTACTTACCTGTGAAAGAGGGCTTTCTTTTTGCGCGCATTTGCTTCTCGGCACGCAAGAAAAAGCGCCCCTTTAATTTGAAACAGGGAGGCAATCGCCAGTTCCTCACCGCTCGCGGTGAGTGGGACTGAGTAAATAAGGAGGTGCCGTTAGATGCGCATTAAGATCACGCTCAGATGCAACGAGTGCAAGCAGAGAAACTACAACACGATGAA
>CALAAN010000390.1 GCA_937884915.1 uncultured Oscillibacter sp. | reverse complement strand
CAGGGCGACGATCCCGCCGCCTTTGCCGACAGCGTCATCATGTATGAGATCCTCTCCGAGCTCAAGGAGATCGCCGCACGTAAGGACGGCATCACCTGCTCCTGCGGCAGCAAAAGCTACGGCATGGAGATCCACAGCACCTACGTCGATCTTGTGTGCAAACAGTGCGGCGCGAAGCTGCGCATCCCCGCGGCGACGGACGAGGACCTCGACCGCCTCTGCTGCCGCATGAAATTACAGATCAAAAGCGAGTGAGGGAAGATAAATGATCGGTTTTCTTGCGCGCCGGTTCATCAAAGACTATCAGGACACGTCGAACGCCACGGTGCGGCGCGCTTACGGTGTGCTCTGCGGCGCGGTGGGCATTGTCATCAACATCCTGCTCTTCGCGCTCAAGCTGTTCGCCGGCACGCTTGCAGGCTCCGTCGCTATCACGGCGGACGCCTTCAACAACCTGTCCGACGCGGGCGCGTCCATCGTGACGCTGTTGGGCTTTCGCCTCGCGGGGCAGAAGCCGGACCCCGAGCATCCGTTCGGTCACGGACGCCTTGAATACATTTCGGGCCTCATCGTCTCGATCGTCATCTTGCTGATGGGCTTTGAGCTGCTGCGCGACGCCGTGAGCGCGATCTTACATCCGGAGGCCGTGGAATGCAGCGCGCTGACGGTGGCGATCCTGTTTGTCTCCATCTGCGCCAAGTTCTACATGTACTGCTACAACCGCGGCGTGGGGAAGAAGATCAGCGCTGCTGCCATGCAGGCGACGGCGGCGGACAGCCTGTCCGACTGCGCGGCCACTGCGGCGGTGCTGCTAGCGACGCTGGCGGGCTATTTCCTGCACTGGCAGATCGACGGCTGGTGCGGCCTTATTGTGTCACTGCTCATCCTGTGGGCGGGCGTGCAGGCGGCAAGGGACACGCTCTCGCCGCTGCTCGGTCAGCCGCCGTCCGAGGAGTTCGTGCAGGAGATCCGCGACATTGTGTTGGAGAGCCAGGTCGTCTGCGGCATCCACGACCTTGTCGTGCACGACTACGGTCCGGGCCGCGTGATGATCTCGCTGCATGCCGAAGTTCCCGCGCACGGCGATATCCTCGCCCTGCACGACGAGATCGACAACGTGGAAAAGAAGCTGCACGACAAGCTCGGCTGCGAGGCCGTCATCCACATGGACCCCATCGTGACGGACGACGAGACCGTCAACGCCGCACACCAGAAGATCGCCTCGCTCGTGCGCGGCATCGATGAAAATATCTCCATCCACGACTTCCGCATGGTCGCGGGGCCGACGCACACGAACGTCATCTTCGATGCCGTGGTGCCGTATGGCTGCGCGCTGAGCGACAGGGAGGCGGAGGAGAAGATCAAGCGGGCGGTGCACGAGCTCGACCCGCGCTATTTTGCCATCGTGCAGATCGACAAGAGCTATGTGAGATAAGCGCACGCGCGCAAAGGAGAAGCTATGACGGACGAAGTCAAAAAATTGAAGGAACTCATCGACGGAACGGACAATATCGTATTTTTCGGCGGCGCGGGCGTGTCGACCGAGAGCGGCATTCCCGATTTCCGCAGCGTGGACGGCCTGTACCGCCAGCAGTGGGACGATCCGCCGGAGACGATTTTGAGCCACACGTACTACGAGCGCTATCCCGAGAAGTTTTTCGCCTTTTACCGCGCGAAGCTCCTCTGCGAGGGGGCAAAGCCCAACGCCGCGCACTTAAAGCTCGCCGAGTGGGAGAAGGAGGGCAAGCTCAAGGCCATTATCACGCAGAACATCGACGGGCTGCATCAGGCGGCGGGCAGCAAAAATGTTCTCGAGCTGCACGGCAGCATCTTGCGCAACTACTGCGAGAAATGCGGCAAGTTCTACGATGTGTCCTATATCAAGCACTCGCAGGGCGTGCCGCACTGCACCTGCGGCGGGCGCATCAAGCCCGACGTGGGGCTCTACGAAGAGGGCCTCAACGAAAAGACCCTCTATCGCGCGGTGGAGTACATTCAGGAGGCCGACGTGCTCATCATCGCGGGCACGTCGCTCGCGGTCTATCCGGCGGCGGGGCTCGTGCGCTACTATCGCGGACGCAAGCTCGTCGTCATCAACAAGACGCCACTCGACCGCAGCCTCGGCGCCGACCTTGTCATCACGGGCGCGGTGGGGGAGACGCTCTCGCAGCTTTAACGCAAAAAGATGCCGGAAAAGTTTGAAAAATTCGAGCTTTTCCGGCATTTCTCTCACGTGAAAATTTTTATTTTTTCTCTCAAAAAAAGGTTGACATTTGGCCTATTTTGGGCTTATAATAACCAAGCGGTCGTTGAGAGACAGCCGCTTGAAAGATGAACATGCGGGTGTGCTGGAATTGGCAGACAGGCTAGCTTGAGGTGCTAGTGTTCGTATGGACGTGCGGGTTCAAGTCCCGCCATCCGCACCATCTTTTTGAAAAAATCAATACGCGCGAGTGGTGGAATTGGCAGACTCGCTAGATTCAGGTTCTAGTGCTCATTACGGGCGTGCGGGTTCAAGTCCCGCCTCGCGCACCATGATTGATCCTTGAAAGCATTGAGCTTTCAAGGATTTCTTCATTTCTGCGATCCATTGACCCTTATTTGTACCCTTTACGGCTTGGTCACATT
>CALAAN010000389.1 GCA_937884915.1 uncultured Oscillibacter sp. | reverse complement strand
ATCTTCCGCGTGCGTGAGTTCGAGCAGATGGAGCTCGAGTTCTTCTGCAAGCCCGGCACCGACCTTGAGTGGTTCAACTACTGGCGCACGTTCTGCCACAACTGGCTGCTCTCCATCGGCCTCAAGGACGAGAACCTCCGCCTGCGCGACCACGATCCCGAGGAGCTGTGCTTCTACTCCAAGGCGACGACGGACTTCGAGTTCCTCTTCCCGTTCGGCTGGGGCGAGCTGTGGGGCGTTGCCGACCGCACGGACTACGACCTCACGCAGCATCAGAACACCAGCGGCGTGAAGATGGTCTACCGCGAGGGCGAGGGCAAGGACATGGTCGAGTATATCCCCTACGTCATCGAGCCGTCGCTCGGCGTGGAGCGCAGCGTGCTCGCAGTCCTCTGCGACGCCTACGATGAAGAGGTCGTCGGCCAGGACAAGAAGGGCAACGACGACGTGCGCGTCGTGCTGCACCTGCATCCGGCGCTCGCGCCGTTCAAGGCCGCGATCCTGCCGCTTTCGAAGAAAGAAGTGCTCACCGGTCCCGCGCAGGAGCTGTATGCCGAGCTTTCCAAGGAGTTCATGGTCGACTACGACGAGACCGGCTCGATCGGCAAGCGCTACCGCCGCGAGGACGAGATCGGCACGCCGTACTGCATCACGTTCGACTTTGACACCGTCGGCGACGAGGCCAACGGCATCGCGGCCGACCACTGCGTCACCGTCCGCGAGCGCGACAGCATGGAGCAGGTCCGTATCCCCATCAGCGAGGTCAAGGACTTCCTGCGCGAGAAGTGCGCGTTCTGAGAAAGGTTTTCCACAGAATAGCAAAGGACAGCTCTCGAAAGAGAGCTGTCCTTCTTAATTTCGTTCGGCAGTGCAAAATTCCGCCAAGGCCGGAATTTTCAATCAGGTATCCAGGACGTACTTTCCCCTTGTCCCGTCCTCATTCATGTAATAACCATCTATAATGGTCCGATAACCGCCGCCAAAGCTCCAGTTGTTCTCCTCAATAAATGTGATGAATTTATCAATAACTTCATCCATAGAAACCTCTTCAGGAACTGTAACGCAGCCTTGGATCTCAATTTCTTTGATCAATGAAAACACCTCCGCAATTGTCAGGATATCGGATATTTTGACATGGCCGCAACTCGGTTTTCGGAGCCATTCTACCACACCTCCCGCCCGCCGGCAAGGACCCCACAAACCGAAACACTTGTCCGGTTGCGTTTTCTCCCTTGAAATGATATACTTTAACATCGATTGACAAGAGCAAGCACGCTTTTCAGCGGCCAAAGTCAACGCTGACTGCGTCATCATCCTTGACGGGCGTCAGCCCGTCGGTGTCCTCTTCCCTGTCGGCCCCGATTTTTGCTTGCTGAAAAGTCCTGCGGAGTTTTTCGGGAGCGGAAATGACGGCCAGCAAGGCTGACGAAGCCGCTGGGCTGTCGCCCAGCAATGAGGAAAACGAAGCTGGACGTTATTTCAGCCCCGAAAAACCGTGTTTGCTCTTGTTAATCGATGTTATATTATGCTTTCAGAAAGGGGACGTCCCCAATATGCGTTTTTTCTCCTCCCTGGTGCGGCCTGATGAGTCGACGGGCGCGGTGATGCGCTGGGTGCACCGCATCTGGGTCTTCTTCTGGCTCACGGTGCTGGGCGCAGGCATCGGGCTTCTCTCGCTCTACCTCACATCCCACTCATACGAGAGCATCGACGCGACGGCGCTTTTGCAGTCGTATTTCAAAATTCCGCTGCTCGTCGCGATGAATCTGCTCGCGCCGATTTTGCTCGTCTACCTCGGCTTTTTCCTCCTCGCGCGGCCGTGGGCGGCGTACCTGTTATCGGCGCTGCCGTTCCTCGGCCTCGCGCTCGCGAGCTACTATAAAATTCAGCTGCGCGGCGATCCGGTGCTGGCGAGCGACCTGCGGCTCATCCGCACGGCCGGCGGCATCATGGGCAACTACACGTTCGAGATTTCCGCGCCCGTGCTCGTCGTCCTTGAGGGCTTTGTGCTGATGCTCGCGCTCTCGTACCTGATGCTCCGGAAAGAGCGCATGAGCTCACGAGCCCGCCTTGCGGGCATCATGCTTATGCTCTCTGTCACGCTCGCGTGCTATTTTGAGCTCTACACCAGCGCGGACATCTACAAAAAGACCGCCAACAACGACCTCATCTCCCCGTGGTCGGCGGTCGAGGTCTACATCTCCCGCGGCACGACGTATCCGTTCCTCTACAGCGTGCAGGACATGTTCCCCGAAGCGCCGGAGGGCTACCGTGCAAGCGACGCCCTGCAAACGCTTATGCAGTATCAGAACACCGACATCCCCGACGATCAGAAAGTCACGGTCGTCGGCATCATGCTCGAGGCATTCTCCGACCTGTCCGACTTTCCGCAGCTCAATGAGATCTCCGCCGTGCGAAACCTCTATGAGCCGCTGCACGAGCTTGAGAGCCGCAGCGTTTCGGGCAACCTCCTCACCAACATCTTCGCCGGCGGCACGACGGACACCGAGTGGGGCTTCCTCACGGGCTACAGCCAGCATGAAGAGTTCCGCAGCGCGACGAATTCCTATGTCCGCTATTTCAAGGATCAGGGCTATGACGCGCTCTACCGCCACCCCGGCTACTCGTGGTTCTATAACCGCAGCAATGTCAACCAGTACCTCGGCTTTGACGAGAGCGTCTTCAACGAAACGGGCTTTTCCGACCTTATCTCCATCGACGACGCGCTCTACAAGTCCGACGCCGTGCTCGTCGACTACCTCTTAAACGACATCGACTCGCGCACGGAGGACGATGACCCGCTCTTCCTCTTCTCCGTCTCGTACCAGAACCACGGGCCGTACAGCTCTGAAACCTATTGGGAGGAGTACGTCACGCCCGAAAAGACCGGCTGGTCGATGGAAAGCTGCTGCGTCATCAACAACTACCTGGCGGGCATCCGCAGCACGATCGAGCAGATGCGGCGCATGGTACGTGAGATCGAATCGCGCGACGAGCCCATCGTGTTCGTGTTCTTCGGCGACCATAAGCCGTGGATGGGCAACGGCAGCAGCGTGTATACCGAAATGGGCGTCAGCCTTGACGTGTCCACGCAGGAGGGCTTCTACAACTACTTCTCCACGCCCTATGTCATCTACGCCAACAAGGCCGCCAAGCAGGCCCTCGGTCAGGACTTCTGCGGCGACGGCGGCGACATTTCCCCGTGCTTTTTGATGGACAAGCTTTTCTTTGAGTGCGGCTGGACGGGCGATCGCTTCATGCAGCTCCAGCGCGAGACGCGCGCCGTCACGCCGCTGATGCACGAGGACGGCTATCGCATGATCGACGGCGTCATTACGCTCGACGTGCCGGACAATGCCGCCGAGGTCTGCCGAAAATACCTCTGCGCGCAGTATTACCGCGAGCATCACTTTGTTTCCGTGTCATAAAAGGAGAATTTCGATGAAATCATTCAAAATCACCGCGCTTTCGCTCATTCTTGTCCTGCTTCTCGCAGCCTGCGGCGCGAAAAACGACACCCCAGACGAGCCCTCCGTCGACCCCGCGCCGGAACCTCCTATCGAGCAGCCGGTGGAAAAGACGCCCGACGAGCGCATTAACGACATCATTGCAGGTATGAGCATCGAGGAAAAGGTCGGCCAGCTCTTCTTCGTCCGCTGCCCCGAAACAGGCGCGGCGGAGGACGTCGCGACCTATCACCTCGGCGGGCTTCTGCTTTTCGGCAGGGACTATAAGGACGCAAACGGCGGCTGGCTGACCGAGGACGACTTCACCGCGACGCTTACGTCCTATCAGGACGCAGCGGCCATCCCGCTTTTCATCGGCAGCGATGAAGAGGGCGGCACGGTCACGCGCGCGAGCAAAAACCCCAACCTCTTCTCCGAGCCTCTTCCCTCCCCGCAGGAGCTCTACACCGCGGGCGGCCTTGACGGACTGCTCGAAAAAACGCTCAGCTACAACCAGAAGCTCAAGACGCTTGGCATCA
>CALAAN010000388.1 GCA_937884915.1 uncultured Oscillibacter sp. | reverse complement strand
ATCAACCCGCATTTTCTTTATAATACGCTCGACTCGATTTCGTGGATGTGCGAGCAGGGGAAGAACAAAGAGGCCGTCGTGATGGTAAACGCCCTGGCGCAGCTTTTCCGCATCAGCATCAGCAAGGGCCACGAGCTGATCCCCGTCCGAAACGAGGTCCAGCACGCGAAAAGCTACCTGCAGATCCAGTCCGTGCGCTACAAAGACCAGTTTTCCTACCGCTTTGCGGTCGACGAGAGCTGCCTGGACTATCTCTGCAACAAGATCACCCTTCAGCCCATCATCGAAAACGCGATCTACCACGGCATCAACGGCCTGGTGGAAAAAGGCCGGATCGTCATCCGCATTGCATCGAGCGGCGACGATATTCTGGCCACCGTCGAGGATAACGGCGTCGGCATGGAGCCAGAGCAGATCGAAGCCATTTTCAAGCGCAGCGACAATAAGGCCGGCATCGGCATCAAAAACGTCAACGACCGGCTGAAGATCTGGTTCGGCGACGCCTACGGCATCACCATCGAAAGCGAGCCCGACCACGGCACGCGCGTCATCGTGCGGATGCCCAAAAAGCAGAAGGAGTGAGACGATGAAAAAAAGAATGATCGCGCTCGCTTTTGCGGCGCTGCTTCTGTTCGCGTCCGGGTGCAGCGCAGCGAAAACCTCCGCAGAGCCTTACAAAATGTATCTGATCGTCAAATCCACGTCGACGGAGTTCTGGAAATCGGTCTTTGCGGGCGCGAACGCGGCAAAATCGGAGTACAACGTCGATCTGACCGTTCTGGGCCCTGACACCGAAGAGGACTATGAGGCGCAGAACGACTACATCCGGCAGGCCGTGGCAGATGGGGCCGACGCCATCGTCTTTTCCGCCATCAGCTACACGAAAAACGCGCAGGCCATCGACGAGGCGGCGGACGCCGGCGTGACGGTCGTGGTCATCGACTCGGATGTAAATTCCGAAGGCGTCGTGGCGCGGCTCGGAACGGACAACGTGCAGGCCGGGCGCATGAGCGCGCGGGCGGCGCTGGAGGCGGAGTTTGAAGAAATCGTCGTCGGCATCGTCAACTGCGATATTGAGACGCAAAACTGCCAGGAGCGCGAGCGGGGCTTTCGCGTGGCGATGGCGGGGGACAAGCGCGTGCAGGCCATCTACACCGTGAACGTGCCGACGGACGCGGCGCTTGCCCAGCAGGCGGCAGAGCAGCTTCTGACCGAGCATCCCGAGATCAACGTGCTCGTGGGCTTCAACGAGCCCCTTGCCGTCGGAACGGCGCTGGCCGTCGAAAACCTCGATCTGCGCGGACAGGTGTACGAGGTCGCGTTCGACACGAACCCCATCTGCGTGGAGCTTTTACAGAAGGGTACGGTCTGTGCGCTCATCGCCCAGAACCCCTATGCGATGGGCTACCTCGGCGTGGAAACGGCGTGGAGAAGCTTACAGGGCCAGCGCTTTGACGCAGGCACGCTCATCAACACCAAGACGAGCGTCATCACCCGCGAGACGATGTTCACGATCGAAAGCCAGAAGGCGATCTTCTCGTTTGGCTGAATTTTTGATGGCGTTCCTGCAAGCTGTGCGCGGAGGGCGAACGTCCGCCGCGCACGTTTCTGCACAAAAGTGAGGAACATTCGACGAAGACGAACAAAACGGTGCGCACTGGAAGCTGTGAGGGCGGTTTTTGTGGAATATAAACAAAAAATGAATTCCGTTTTCGACACGCGAAAAATTTTTCAGAAAAATACAGTCCGAAATTCGATATACGGATGACGGAAAACCTGCTAAACTAAATGCATACCGGGAACGAAGGCCGTTTGCGCCGCCCGGAAAAATTTGAATGGAGGATTTCCCAAGATGAAAAAGATCATCGCATTGCTGCTTGCTCTGACCATGGTTTTCGCATTCGCCGCCTGCGCCGCGCAGGACGCGACGAGCTCGACCGAGTCCGCTGAAACCACGACCACCGAAGAGACCAAGCCCGAAGAAACCACGACTGAAGAAACCACGACCGAAGAAACTGCTGAGCCCGCCGCCGAGGCCAAGACCTACAAGATCGGCGTCGCGATCTACCAGTTCGACGACAACTTCATGACCCTCTACCGCAACGAGCTCAAGAGCTACATGGAGAGCCTGCAGACCGACACCGTCAAGTACGACATCACCATCGTTGACGGCAAGAACGACATGGCGACCCAGACCGAGCAGATCAACAGCTTCATCACCCAGGGTGTGGACCTGATCATCTGCAACCTCGTGCAGACCTCCTCTGCTGACACCATTGTCAACAAGGTCGTTGACGCGGACATCCCCCTGGTCCTCATCAACCGCGAGCCCCTGGCTTACGACGCTGACGGCAAGCCCCTGGACGAGGCTTACGAAGGCATCCTCAACAACCCGAAGGTCTGCTACGTCGGCGCTGACGCTCGTCAGTCCGGTACGTATCAGGGCGAGATCGTTGCAGCGCTGCCTGACAAGGGCGATGCAAACGGCGACGGCGTTGTCTCCTACGTCATGATCGAAGGCGACCCCGAGAACATCGACGCGCAGTACCGCACCGAGTACTCCATCAAGGCGCTGGAAGACGCGGGCATCAAGGTCGAGTGCCTCGACGATCAGGTCGGCAACTGGGCGACCGATAAGGGCCAGCAGATCGCTGCCAACGCGCTGTCCGCACACGGCGACAAGGTCGACGTGATCTTCTGCAACAACGACGGCATGGCGCTCGGCGCTGCTGCTGCCATCACCGCAGCCGGCCGCACGGTCAACAAGGATATCTACCTGCTTGGCGTTGACGCTCTGGAAGAGTGCCAGGAAATGGTCAAGAACGGCACCATGACCGGTACCGTCCTGAACGACCATGTCGGCCAGTCCCACAAGGCGGTTGACGTTGCCATCCAGGCTCTGAACGGCGAAGCCATCGACAACTACTACTGGGTTGACTACGTAAAGGTTGACGCTTCCTACTTCGGCTAATTTCCAGATCTCAGGGGGTGTTGCACACGCAACACCCCCACCTTGTTTCGTAATCATATTGAATGGAGGCATTTAAGGGTATGTCTGAATTTCTGTTGGAGATGCGCGGGGTGTGCAAATCCTTCCCGGGCGTAAAGGCTCTGGATCATGCGCAGCTCCGCCTCCGCCCCGGCACGGTTCACGCCCTCATGGGAGAAAACGGCGCGGGGAAATCCACACTCATGAAGTGCATGTTCGGCATCTATAAGATGGACGAAGGCGAGATCCTCTTTAACGGCGAAAAAGTTACCATCCATGACCCCATGGAAGCACTGAAAATGGGCATTGCCATGGTGCATCAGGAGCTCCAGCCGATCCCGGCCAGGACCATCGGAGAAAACATCTTCCTTGGCCGCTACCCGATCAAAAAGGTGCTGGGCCTGATCCCCACGGTCGATCATAAAAAAATGTACGAAGACACGGCGGCGCTTCTCAAGCGCGTGCGCATGGACTTCGATCCGAAGCAGCAGCTCGGCACTTTGAGTGTGTCGCAGATGCAGTCGGTGGAGATCGCGAAGGCGGTCTCGGCGAACTGTAAGGTTCTGATTTTGGACGAGCCGACCTCTTCTCTGACGCAGAACGAGGTAGAGGCGCTGTTCCGCATTGTGGACGATCTGAAGGCGGAAGGCGTCGCGATCGTCTATATCTCGCACAAGATGGACGAAATTCTCCGCATCAGCGACGAGGTCACCATCATGCGCGACGGCCAGTATATCGGCACGTGGGAGGCAAAGGAGCTGACCACCGATATGATCATCTCCAGGATGGTCGGCCGTGAGCTGACCAACCTCTATCCCAAGCGCGAGAATACTCCGGGCGAGGTCGTGTTCTCGGTCGAGAACTTCACGTCTATTAACCCCAAGAGCTTCCGCAACGTCTCCTTTGCGCTTCGCAAGGGCGAGATCCTCGGCGTCGGCGGTCTGGTCGGTGCGCAGCGCACGGAGCTGATGGAGGGCCTGTTCGGCACGCGGTCGCACACGGCCGGCAAGATCACCTTCCACGGCAGGGAGCTCAAGATCAGCCGCCCGAAGGACGCGATCGATCAGGGCATTGCCATGCTGACCGAAGACCGCCGCAAGAGCGGCATCATGGGCGTTTTGTCGGTCGCAGACAATATTTCGATCGCCTCGCTCAAAAAATATGTAGACGGCGGCATTATGCTCGACAGCAAGAAAATCGAAAAGCTTGTGCAGGACAACGTCAAAAAGATGAACATCAAGACCCCGTCCAGCAAGACGCTCATTCAGTCGCTGTCCGGCGGCAACCAGCAGAAGGTCCTGATTGGCCGCTGGCTTGCCAATGACCCCGAGGTTTTGATCCTCGACGAACCGACGCGCGGCATCGACGTCGGCGCGAAATACGAAATTTACTGCATCATTGCCGAGCTTGCAAAGCAGGGCAAATCCATTATCATGATCTCCAGTGAAATGGGCGAGCTCATCGGTATGTCTGACCGGATCATGGTCATGTGCGACGGCAAGGTCACGGGCTTCCTTGACAGCAAGGATGCAACGCAGGAATCCGTCATGAGCCTGGCCACGCAGTTCTCGTAAGATTAGGAGGAAGAAAAAATGGAGAATGTCAAACTGAGTCCTGCTCAAAAGTTCTGGAAAACCATCAAATCAAACCCCATCGTGGTTCTGCTCGTCGTCGTCGGTATCATCGTCGGCTTCACGAAGGATAACTTCTTCTCCTGGAGCAACTTCGGCAACCTCGCCAGCAACACCGCGGTGCGTTTCCTGATCGCCCTCGGCGTCTCCGGCTGCCTGATCACCAAGGGCACCGACCTTTCTGCCGGCCGTCAGGTTGGCTTTGCCGCGTGCTTAGCCGGTGTTCTGCTCCAGAGAGCGAATTACGCCGGCCGTCAGTTCCCGGATATGCCCGAAATGAACATGGCGGTCGTTCTTCTGATCGTGCTGGTCATCGGCGCCCTCTTCGGCATCATCAATGGCCTGATCATCTCGTATCTGAATGTGCCGCCCTTCATCGCGACCCTGGGCACGCAGACCATCATCTACGGTATCTCCCTGGTCTTCACCGACGCACAGCCGATCGGCGGCTTCCAGGAGGTCTATACCAACCTCATCAACGGCTATATCGGCAACTCCAAGGGCTTCTATCTGCCGTACCTGCTGTTTGTCGCGGTCGTGTTCGGCCTGTTCTTCTGGTTCTTGTATAACAAGACCTGCCACGGCAAGTATATGTACGCCATCGGCGGCAACGAAGCGGCTGCTGAGGTCGCCGGCGTCAATGTCGCTGCCACCAAGATCCGCATCTACATTCTGGCCTCCTGTATGTTCGGTCTGGCCGGCTGCCTGCTGGCTGCTAAATCCGGCGGCGCATCCGTCAACACC
>CALAAN010000387.1 GCA_937884915.1 uncultured Oscillibacter sp. | reverse complement strand
GCGGTTGAAGATCTTGAAGATGTCGTCGAACGGATCGGGCTCGTCCTCGTGCTTGGCCTCTTCCTCGGCCTTTTCCTTGTCGAAGTCGAGCGGCGCAAGACCGGCAGCGGCGCTTTCGCCCTGCTCGGCAGGCTTCTTATCCTTGTTGAAGTCCAGCGCGCCGGGTGCCTTGTCGAAGCCCGTAGCAATGACGGTGACGCGGATCTCGTCATCGAGCGTTTCGTCGAACGTAGCGCCGAAGATCGTGAGTGCGTCGGGATGCACGGCCTCCTGCACAAGGGACGCCGCCTGCTCGACCTCGTCGAGGCCGATGTCCATCGAGCCCGTGACGTTGATGAGCACGCCGTGCGCACCGTTGATGGAGGTCTCCAGCAGCGGGGACGAGATCGCCATGCGTGCGGCCTCCTCGGCCTTGTTCTTGCCCGCGGCGCGACCGACGCCCATGTGGGCAAGGCCCGCGTCCTTCATGATGGCGGTCACGTCGGCAAAGTCGAGGTTGATGAAGCCCGTGTCGCGGATCAGGTCGGAGATGCTCTGCACCGCCTGACGCAGCACATCGTCCGCGATCTCGAACGCGTTGGCAAACGTGATCTTCTGGTCGGTCGCGTGCTTGAGGCGCTCGTTCGGGATGATGACAAGGGAGTCGACCTTGGTCTTGAGCTCTTCGATGCCCGCTTCCGCCTGCGTCATACGGCGGCGGCCTTCAAACCCGAAGGGCTTCGTCACGACGCCGACGGTCAGAATGCCCGCCTCGCGCGCGATCTCGGCGACGATGGGCGCACCGCCTGTGCCGGTGCCGCCGCCCATACCGGCGGTGATGAAGACCATGTCGGTGTCTTCGAGCGCCTTGGCGATCTGGTTGCGGCTCTCCTCGGCGCTCTTGCGGCCGACCTCGGGGTCGGAGCCCGCGCCCTGGCCGTGCGTCAGCTTTTCGCCGATCTGGATTTTATAGGTGGCGGCAGACACGTTGAGCGCCTGCTTATCTGTATTCACTGCGACAAAATCGACGCCGCGCGCACCGGTGCGCACCATGCGGTTGACAACGTTGTTGCCGCCGCCGCCAACGCCGATGACCTTGATCTTTACTACGTTTTCAGGACCGGTCTCCAATCCGAATGCCATGTCGGTTCCTCCTGCAATCTGTTGTATGGGCAAGGCGCATGCCGCTGCAAGCGCCACAATATCAGGTATCTGCTATCTTAGCCATTGTATTACGGTTTTCCCGCGGGGTCAATAGCAATCGGCCATTTCGGGAAAACTTTTTTACGTCAACTTCCGCCCTCATTCTGGGATGAAGTTGGCCTTGCCTTCCATCATTAAATTGATGGTTCCCTTCTGGTTATCCTCGAGCTCATTCACTACCATGCGCACATTCTCGAGCTTGTAGGCGATGTCCGCATCCCAGGGCATCTTGACCGTAAAGCGGTCGAGGTATGTAAATGTGATGGCCGTGCCGTCGCTCAGGTCGATCTCGCCGATCATGGGCAAAAGCTGCTTCTCCTCCGCCGTACGCAGCAGCGTGAGAAGACGCTCGAGCTTATACGACTCTTCGTCCGCAAGCACCGCCTTGCCGCCGACCTCCGGTGTCACGCGCGCGCAGCCTTCGGGGATCTGCGTGGCGCGCTCCAGAATTTTGCCCTCGTCGCTCATGAGCCACGTGCCGTTTTCTCCCGTCAGCGCAGCGGAGGCCGTGCACTCCGTCACCGTCAGGACGAGCGCGTCGGGATATTTGCGGTTGATACCGACGGTCTCCACATACGGGAGCGCGTCGAAAATGGCCTGCTTGACCTTATATTTGTTCAGCAGCACAAGGTTCTGCTCCTTCTGCACGCCGGCCGCCTCGATGATCTGCTCCTCGGTATAGCGCTCGTTGCCCTCCACCACGATCATGTCGATGCGGAAGAACATCGTCAGCGCGCCGAGAAACGCGGCGATCACGACGGCAAGGCACAAAAGTCTCAGCGGGAAAGAGGCTCTTCCCCGCCTGCGCCGCCGGTTTCTTCGCTTTGACGCCATAGTTTTCCTGCCTTTTTCTTCATTTGCTTATGTACCCGTCTCCCGCCGCACGTGCGCGCCCAGCGCGCCAAGGTCGCGCTCGATGCTCTCATAGCCGCGGTCGATGTGCTCGATGCGCGAGATGCGCGTGACCCCGTCGGCCTGCAATCCCGCGATGACGAGCGCCGCGCCCGCCCGAAGGTCGGTACACTTGACGCGCGCGCCGTGCAGGCGCTCGCGCCCTGTGACGACGGCCACGCGTCCCGCGACGCGTACCTCCGCGCCCATGCGCGCAAGCTCGTCGACATGGCGGTAACGGTTTTCAAAAATATTCTCCACAAAAACGGTGCTGCCCGCGCTTTTCAGCAGCGCCGCCATCAGCACCGGCTGCGCGTCCGTCGGAAAGCCCGGATACGGCGCGGTGCGCACAGGGCGGATGGACTTGAGGTCTCCACCGCTTTGAAGGACGACATTGTCCTCCCCGCTCTTCACCGTGCAGCCCGCCTCGCTCAGCGCGCCGGACACGGTCGAAAGCGGCCGCGGGTCGACGCCGCGAAGGCGCACCTCTCCCCCGCAGCAGGCCGCGGCGCAGAGATACGTCGCGCCCACGATGCGGTCGGCGATGATGCGGTATGTTCCGCCGTGCAGCGCGCGTCTGCCTTCGACCGTGATGATCGAGCCGCCCGCACCGCGGACGTTGCCGCCCATCGCGTTGATAAAGTTCTGTAAATCGACGATCTCCGGCTCGCGCGCGGCGTTGTAGATCGTCGTCACGCCGTCTGCGCCGCAGGCGCAGAGGAGCGCGTTTTCCGTCGCGCCCACGCTCGGCATGGGTAAGTACACATCGCTCCCCAGGAGCATTCCGCCGCGGCACTTGAGCTCGCCGCCCGTCTCTTTGATCTCCGCGCCCAGGGCCCGCAGGGCGCTTAAGTGCAGGTCGATAGGACGCGGCCCCAGCTCGCAGCCGCCGGGATAGCAGATCGTCGCTTCCTTGCAGCGCGCCAGGATCGCACCGAGGAAGATGACCGACGAGCGCATCTCGCGCATCAGCGCGTCCGGCACGACCGCGCGGTCCATGCGCGCCGTGTCGACCACGAGCGCACCGTCCTCCCAGTGCGTGCAGCAGCCCAAATGCCGCAAAATGGCAATGGACGCATCCACATCCCGCAGCTTCGGACAGTTTTCGATCACGCAGGTGTCCGCACACAAAAGAGTCGCCGCCAGAATCGGCAGCACACTGTTTTTTGAGCCTTGTATCGTGAGTTCCCCGTACAGGCGCTCCCCGCCCTCTACCAACAGCTCACACATCATGTTCCCTCCCGCAAGCACATTACTTTTCCATCGTATGGCTTTTGCGGGAAATGGGTGACTGCCGGCTTTCGCAGGGCAATAGTTGCGCATTTTCAGTATAGCCATTTTGCCGCGGCGCGTCAACTTCTTTTTGCCTTGCTTTTGATAGCGCTTTGTGGCAGAATGAGAGGGGAAATTTCACTTCCCGAAAGGAGTTTTTCGATGAAAAAACCGCTGAAAATTGCGCTCTATGTTCTGCTGGCGCTCGTTTTGATCGTGCTGGCCTATGTCATCTATGTCTTCGCCGCCTACTACCGCGTGGAGGACATGCAGACGCTCGACGTCGTGCAGTTTTCCGTGCAGGACCATGTGACTGGCGGCGAAAGCGCTCTGCCGATGGAGGGCGCGCCGCAGACCGGCGTCACCTACCGCGTCTCGTCGGCGAACATCGGCTTTGGCGCGTACAGCGACGATTACAGCTTCTTCATGGACGGCGGCAAGGAGAGCCGCGCTCGCAGCGCCGACGCCGTGCGTGAAAACGTCTGCGGCGAGGCCGCTCTCGTGAGCGACCTCACGCCTGACTTCGCTCTCTTTCAAGAGGTCGACACGAACGGCACGCGCAGCCACCACGTCGACGAGCGCGCCTACATCGTGCGTGCGATGGACGGCCGCGAGGGCTGCGAGGTCTTCGCGCAGAATTACGACAGCCCGTACCTCTTCTACCCCTTTACCTCTCCCCACGGCGCGAACCAGTCCGGCATCCTGACGCTCTCGCGCCATCCGATCTCGTCCGCCGTGCGCCGCTCGCTGCCGATCGAGACGAGCGTCATGAAGCTCGTCGACCTGGACCGCTGCTACTCCGTCAGCCGCATCCCGACAGAAAACGGCAGAGAGCTTGTGCTCTATAACCTGCACCTTTCGGCCTACACGGCCGACGGCACGATCGCGATCGAGCAGCTGCAAATGCTCTGCGCCGACATGCTCGCGGAATGTGAAAACGGCAACTACTGCGTCGCGGGCGGCGACTTCAACAAGGATTTGCTCGGTAATTCCGCCGAGATCTTCGGCGTCGCGG
>CALAAN010000386.1 GCA_937884915.1 uncultured Oscillibacter sp. | reverse complement strand
CCGCCCAGTAAAATCTTTTCAATTTACCCTTGACTTCTTATAGTTGGTCACCTCCTGCAAAAAATAAGCCGGAGCATTTTGAAAATGCTCCGGTCAGTTGGTTGATTAAAGTTAGGCGCCCTTTTTGGGCACCGGAAAATGAAAAAGGGCGCCTACCTGATGGCTTTGACAAAACCAACAAACAGACGCCTGAAAGATCGTATGAAATTTTGAGGGAAGATTGCTCCGTTTTGCACCGTCAAAAAGGGCGCTTCTTTGAATTCTGCCCTTGAAAACGCAAAAGAGGGAGTTCGAATCTCCCCAGTTACTAAAATAACGCGAAAATATCTTTTTTTCTGAATGCAAAATTTGAAATAAAAAAAGGTGGCAACCCTTTGGTATTCTAAGCGTTCCGCTTAAAATATCCGAATTGTTGCCACCTTATGGCGCAGCAGGAGAGATTCGAACTCTCGGTAGGCTTTTGGCCTACACACGATTTCCAGTCGTGCTCGTTATGACCGCTTCGATACTGCTGCGTATCGGTGCGCTCGACAGCAAAAATGATTATACCAAAAATCACACCAAAGTCAAGCACAAATTCGAAAAATGCGCGATTTTCTGTATGGAGCTTTGTCTTGCAATTTTTGCGATCATCTTCTATACTGACAAAAAAGTCCTGCGGGGAGGGGTTATGATGGAGCAAAGCATCTACCGCGCCGTGAACACGACGCTCATTTATATCGAGCGCGGCGGCGAGTACCTGATGCTGCACCGCACGAAAAAGGAGAACGACTGTAACCACGACAAGTGGATCGGCATCGGCGGCAAATTCGAAGAGGGAGAGAGCCCCGAGGAGTGCGCGCTGCGCGAAACAAAGGAGGAGACGGGCCTCGATCTGTCCGCTTACCGCTACCGCGGCATCGTGACGTTCGTGTCAGATCGGTGGGAGAGCGAATACATGCACCTTTTCACAGCTGACGGCTTTGAAGGGACGCTCAAGGACTGCGACGAGGGCGAGCTCGCGTGGATCAGCAAGGAAGATCTGCTGGCGCTGCCCGCATGGGAGGGCGACAAGATCTTTTTGCGCCTGCTCGACGAGGACGTGCCGTTTTTCTCGCTCAAGCTGAGATACGAGGGCGAAACGCTCGCAGAGGCGAAGCTCAACGGCAGGAGATTAGAGGTGCGGCATGGATAAGCTGCTCGTCTCGGCGTGTTTGCTCGGCACGCCCTGCCGCTACGACGGCAGGAGCAAGGCGGACACGCGCGTGCAGGTGCTATCAGATAAATATGACCTCATCCCCATCTGTCCCGAAGAGCTCGGCGGCCTCCCGACGCCGAGAGAGCCGAGCGAACGACAGGGCGAGCGCGTCGCAATGCGAAGCGGCCGAGATGTGACGGAGGAATTCCGCCGCGGTGCAGCAGCAGCGCTCGCGCTGTGCCTGCAAAACGGCTGCAAGGCCGCCGTGCTGAAGGAAAAGAGCCCAAGCTGCGGCTGCGGGGAAGTTTACGACGGCACGTTTTCCCGCCGACTGATCGCGGGCGACGGCGTGACGGCGGAAGCGCTTAAGGCGCACGGCATCACCGTGTACGGCGAGGGCGACGCGGAAGAGCTGTGAGCGCTGACAAATTTTCGGCCTGACATTTATGCGCTTTACCGACTATGTTTTAGTTGTTTTTTCAACGGCCAGACGCTATACTGTATAATAGGCAATGATTTTTATCATGCACATTTTGAGCATGACCTGCCGGAATGACCGGCGGTCACTATAACGAAGAAGGAGGAGCACCAACCATGAAGTTTTCCAGTAAAGTTGAAAAATGCGGCCTGTCACCCATGCGTAAATTCCACCCCTACGCGGTGGCGGCAAAGGCACGCGGTGTCAACATCTATCATCTGAATATCGGTCAGCCCGACGTTCAGACCCCTCCGGCATTCTTCGCAGCAGTCAAGGCGTTTGAGCCGCCCGTTCTGGCCTACGCGCCCTCGCCCGGTATTCCCGAGCTGATCGAGGCGATCCGCCAGTATTATGCCAAGCTCGACATGCATTTCTCTTCTGACGAGATCTATGTCACCACCGGCGGCAGCGAGGCACTGAGCATCACGCTCCAGTGCATTCTCGACGACGGCGATGAGATCCTCATCCCCGAGCCGTTCTACCCCAACTACACGACGATGACCTACACCTGCGGCGCGGACATCCGCCCCATCCCGACGACGCCGGAGGAAGGCTACCGCTACGCTGACCGCGAGAAGATCGAATCGCAGATCAACGAGCACACACGCGCCATCCTCATCACGAACCCCGGCAACCCCACGGGCGTGATCCTGAGCCACGAGGAGATGGAGATGCTCGTCGATATCGCGGTCAAGCACGATTTGTTCCTCATCGGCGACGAGGCGTACCGCGAATTTGTCTACGGCGGACAGAAGCTCCAGTCGTTCGGCGAATTTGTCGACAAGGCGCCGGAGAATATCATCATCATCGACACGGTATCCAAGCGTTTTTCCGCCTGCGGCGCGCGCGTCGGGTGCCTAATCTCCAAGAATAAGGAATTTATGAACCACGCGATGAAGTACTGCCAGACGCGCCTTTCGGTCGCGACACTCGACCAGACGGCCTGCGCGGCGCTGTACAGCGTGGGGCCCGAGTACTTTGCCGCCGTGCGCGACGAGTATAAAAAGCGCCGCGACACGCTCTGCCGCAAGCTGCGCGAGATCCCGGGCGTTGTGTTCGACGTGCCGGGCGGCGCGTTCTACCTGATGGCGGCGCTGCCGGTCGACGACGCCGACAAGTTCCAGCAGTGGCTGCTCGAAGAGTTCGATGACAACGGCGAGACCGTGATGTTCGCCCCGGGCGGCTCGATGTACGCAACGCCGGGCAAGGGCAAAAACGAGGTCCGCATGGCCTACGTCATCGAGAGCCACAAGCTCGAGCGCGCGATGGAGATCCTCAAAAAGGCCATCGAGGTCTATAACGCCAGATAAAAAAGGAGAAGATAGCAATGATCCGTCATATCGTGATGTGGAAGTTCCGCGAGGGCACCGAGGAAAAGGCCAACGAGTTTCTGACGAAGCTCGCCGCGCTCGACGGCGTGATCCCGCAGCTCAAAAAGTGCGAGGTCGCAAAGAACATCGGCAAGGACAACTACGACGCCGTGCTCGTCTCCGAGTTTGAGACGATGGACGATTTGAACGCCTACAAGGTCGATCCCCGCCACGTCGCCGTGAGCGACATCTGCAAATCCATCCGCGCCGACCGCGTGGCCGTGGACTATGAATTTTAATCAAAAACAAAGAGCGCCAAAAGGCGCTCTTTGTTTTTGGGAAGGATTGCACTCCGCTCTGTGCCTCACCGCCCGTAGGGCGGTTCGACACTCGCTCCGTGAGAAGAATAAATCGCCACGCGCATGTCGCGGCGATTTATGATCAAGAACATTTCGCGCCCGCGGGCGCGAGAAAATTGAGATCGTAAATTCTGACGACAGAAGGTGAATTGCCGCGGAGCGGCAAGAGAAGCCGCCCTGGGGCGTGCGCGTCGGAATTTGCTCTTTGCGCGAAGCGTGTGTCGCAGCCACCCTACGGGTGGCAAGGCACGAAGCGCAGCGAAACT
>CALAAN010000385.1 GCA_937884915.1 uncultured Oscillibacter sp. | reverse complement strand
ACCGCGGCGTTGCGGAAAAACGCCGTGATGAGCTTAGCACTGCCGTCGGGCTCGTCGCCGCCGGAGAAGCCGCCGGGGATCACGATGATCTGGCTCTCCTTCACGGCCTTGGCAAAACGCTCAACGCTATCCGCGACATCCACGCTTGTTAAGTTACGGATGATGAACTGCTCGGCGTCCGCGCCCGCTTCAAGCAGGGCGCGCTGGGTGTCGTACTCGCAGTTCGTGCCGGGGAAGACGGGGATCAGCGCCTTCGGGCGCGCGACCTTGACAGCGGGCGCGGCGCGCTTTTCCGCTTCATAGGTGAAGCACTCGACCGTGCCGGCGTCCTGCGTTTTCGTCGGATAGACGGATTCGAGGACGGCGTCGTTGAGAGCGAGGAGCTCGGAAATGCTCGCCTCGTCATTGCCGATACTGATCGTCTTCTCCGCCGTCGTGACGCCGATGCAGACGGCGTCGGGAATTTCCTCGGTGAGCTCGGCGACGATCGCGCCGGGCATGGGCTGATACCAGTCAAGCGCGGTCGAGGCCGCGGCAAAGCCGACCTCGTTGCCGAGCGACATCTTCATCACCGCTTCGGCAAGGCCGTTTTCAACGGCCCACGCGCTCGCGCACTTGTCCGCGCGGGCGAGCGCAGTGAAGCGATCCCACGCGGCGGTCTTCTGCTCCGCCGCGCCGCCGTAGAAGAGGTAGACGCCGTGACCGGCGGACTTGAAGTCTGTCGTCACAAGCTCGCTTGCGCGCACCGGCGCGATAGCGAACGAGATGAGCGTCGGCGGGACGTCGTGGTCTAAGAATGTGCCGGACATCGAGTCCTTACCGCCGATGGCGGCGGCACCGAGCTCGAGCTGGGCGTCCAGCGCGCCGAGCAGCGCGGCAAAGGGCTTGCCCCAGCGCGCGGGTTCATTGCGGAGCTTTTCAAAAAATTCCTGTAAGGTGAGATATGCCTTGTGATAGTCGGCGCCCGCGGCGACGATCTTCGCAACCGAGGTGTAGACCGCGCTGTGCGCGCCCGTGTACGGGTCGGCGCTCAAAGCGTCTGGGTCGCAGCCCCAGGCCATGATGCTGCCCTGTTCGGTCGTCTGTCCCTGCAGCACGGGCAGCAGCGCCGCCATCGCCTGCGAGGGGGTGCGCTGCGTCTTGCC
>CALAAN010000384.1 GCA_937884915.1 uncultured Oscillibacter sp. | reverse complement strand
GCGATTATAATTAAGGTGAATATCATCGCGCGGGCCAAGGCCTGCATGGAGGGAACTATGAATACCAACCGCTCCGTCCGCGTAAAGGACATCGTAGAAAAATTTCAGATGGAGGTCATCAACAAGGGCACGGATTACGACACCGAGATCCTGACCATCACGGACGTCAACCGCCCGGGTCTTCAGTTCATCGGCTTTTTCGATTATTTTGACCCGAGAAGATTGCAGATCATCGGCAAGAGCGAGGTGACGTTCCTGCGCGGCTACTCAGCCGAGGAGCGGCGCAAGCGCTTTGAAGACCTGTTCTGCTACGAGATTCCGGCGCTGGTCATTTCGCGCAATTTAGACGTTTTCCCCGAGTGCCTCGAGATGGCGCAGAAGCACGGCCGCACGCTGCTTCGCACGAAGTACACGTCCGTCGAGTTCACCGCCATGACGATCGACTACCTGAACCACGCGCTCGCGCCTGTCATCACGCGCCACGGCGTGCTCGTCGACGTGTACGGCGAGGGCGTGCTGATCTTTGGCGACAGCGGCATCGGCAAGAGCGAGACGGCCATTGAGCTCATCAAGCGCGGCCACCGCCTCGTCGCCGACGACGCGGTCGAGATCACGCGCATCGGCTCGACGCTCTCGGGCACGGCCCCTGAGCTCATCCGCAACTATCTTGAGGTGCGCGGCGTCGGCGTCATCGACGTTGAAAAGCTCTTCGGCGTGGGCGCGGTACAGGATTCGACGCAGATCGATCTTGTCATCCAGTTTGAAAAGTGGGAGGATGACAAATTCTATGACCGTCTGGGTCTCGACGAAAACGACACGACCATCCTCGATGTGCCTGTGCCGCAGATCACCATTCCCGTCAGCGCGGGCCGCAACCTTGCCGCGATCGTGGAGCTGGCGGCGATGAACAATCGCCAGAAAAAGCACGGCTTCAACTCCGCGCGCGAATTCGCCGCGCAGATCGACGGCCACATCGACCGCGTGACCCGCGAAAATGAGCTGAAAAACCAGAATCCGTGAACGGAGGAGCATCTATGTCTTGGGAAACCGCATTAGACCGTCAGATCAGCGACTATCTGCCCGACCTCAAGTGGGCCGCAGACGAGCCGATGGCAAAGCACACGTCGTTCCGCATCGGGGGACCGGCCAAACGCATGGCCTTTCCGAAAACGCGCGAGCAGCTCGTCGTGCTGATGGGCTTTTTGCAGGACGCGGGCGTCAAGCCGCTGCTGATCGGCAACGGCACGAATCTGCTCGTCGCCGACGAGGGCCTTGACACCGTGGTCATCGACACGTCGGCCGAGCTCTCGCACATCGAACTGACGGGCGAGGGCGAGATCACGGCGGACGCGGGTGTGTCGCTCGCGAAGCTCGCGCTGTTCGCGTGGAAAAATGGCCTCACGGGGCTGGAATTCGCCCACGGCATCCCCGGCACGCTCGGCGGCGGCGTTGTGATGAACGCGGGCGCCTACGGCGGCGAACTCAAGGACGTTGTCACCGAGGTGACGGCGCTGTATCCCGACGGCGTGAAGGTCCTCAAACCCGCGGAGCTGGATTTTTCCTACCGTCACAGTGTATTTTCCGCGGGCGAGGGCATCGTCCTCGGCGCGAAGGTCAAGCTCGCATCGGGTGATCCGGACGCCATCAAGGCGAAGATGGATGAGCTGATGGCGCGGCGCAAGGCGAGCCAGCCGCTCGAGCTGCCGAGTGCGGGCAGCACGTTCAAGCGCCCGACGGGCTACTATGCCGGCCCGCTGATCGAGGGCTGCGGCCTCAAGGGCTGCCGCGTCGGCGGGGCGGAGGTGTCGCGAAAGCACGCGGGCTTCGTCGTGAACGTCGGCGGCGCGACCTGCGCCGATGTGCTCGCGCTGATTGAAAAGGTGCAGAAGACCGTTTACGACGCGCACGGCGTGATGCTGGAGCCGGAGGTCAAGATCATCCGGTAAATAGAAAGAGAGACAACGATGGAAATTCTGATCATATCCGGCCTGTCCGGCGCGGGCAAGTCCAGCGCCGCCACGTATCTGGAGGACATGGGCTACTACACGGTGGACAACGTGCCGGCGGACATTATTTTGAAATTTGCCGAATTCTGCGCGCAGAGCGACGGCCGCTATGACCGCGTCGCGCTCGTGAGCGACATTCGTTCGGGCAACGGCAACTTCCAGGGCATTTTAGACGCGATGGAGC
>CALAAN010000383.1 GCA_937884915.1 uncultured Oscillibacter sp. | reverse complement strand
CAAAGTGAATGTCTGCGACGAGCGGGATGGATATGTACTCTTTGATCTCGCTCAGCGCGTGCGCGGCCTCCCTATTCGGCACCGTGACGCGCACGATCTCGCAGCCCACCTCTTCGAGCGCGTGGATCTGCGCGATGGTGGCCTTGGCGTCCTCGGTGTGCGTGTTGCACATCGACTGGATCGTGACCGGCGCACCGCCGCCGATGGCGACGCCGCCCGCGATAATTTGCTTGCTCATAAAATCATCCTCCTCACAGGAGCTTGACAATGTCGTGGAACGTGACGAACAGCATCAGCGCCATTAAGAGCGCAAAGCCGATGCCGTTGATGACGTTCAGATATTTGGACGGAATTTCCTTTTTGAAAAGCGCCACGGCAATGCCGTTGACGAGCAGGAACAGCACGTGTCCGCCGTCGAGTGCGGGCAGCGGCAGCAGATTCATCACGGCGAGGTTCACCGCAATCATCGCAGCGAAGAAGAGAATGTTCTCAAGCGCCGCGCCGAAGCCCTCGGTGGCCTCGGTCTCCTTGCCGACCTCTGTGATGGTCGAGACGATGCCGACCGGCCCGCTCAGATCGTTCACGCCCGCGGCTCCCGAGAGCAGCATTTGCAGGCTCAGACGCACGATGCGGACATAGTCCATCGTCTGGTACCAGCTGTATTGCAGGCGCATAAACGGCGTCGCCTCGACGATGCCGCCGTAGGTGAAGCCATAGGCCTCGTACTCCTTGCCGTTTTCGTCGGTATAGGTTTGCTTGGTGAGCGTGCGGTCGAGCTTTTTGCCGTCGCGCAGGACGGTCATGTCGATCGTGCCCGTATCGCCGAGGCCCATGATGAGCGACACGTCGCTCTTCAAATAGATACGCTCGCCGTTGATGGCGTAGATCATGTCGCCGGGCATCAGACCGTCCTCCCCCTGCTGCGGGAAGTCGGGGTTCAGCTCGACAATCTCCGTCGTGTAGAACGCCTGTGCGCCCGCGTACAGGCAGATGACGATGACGAGCCCCGTCAGGAAGTTCATGAACGCGCCCGCGATAAAGATGATGAACTTCTTCCACCAGACCTGGCGGTTAAGCGCGCGGTCGTCGTCCGAATCCTCGTCCTCGCCCTCCATGGCGCAGTATCCGCCGATGGGCAGAAGCCGCAGGGAATATTCGGTGTCCCCTTTCGTCTTATGGAAAAGCTGCGGGCCCATGCCGATGGAAAATTCGTTGACGCGCACGCCGCAGGCCTTGGCCGCCAAAAAGTGGCCGAGTTCATGCACGGCGATGAGCACGCCGAAAATCAGGATCGCAATGAGAATATAAACCATGGGTTTCTCCTAAATCAGGTCAGTTGAGCTTTTTGCGCACGACCTCGCGTGCGCGGCGGTCTGCTTCCAGAATATCCGAAAGCTGCAGCTGATATACCGTCTCCGTCTTGTCGAGCGCCGCTTCGATGAGCTCGGGGATCGTGCAGATGCCGATCTCGTCGCGCAGAAACGCCGCGACGGCCTCTTCATTCGCGCCGTTCATCGCCGCGCAGTAGACGTTGCCGACGGCGGCGCACTGCTTGGCGATCTTGAGGCAGCGGAAGACCTCTTCGTCGGGCTCGGCGAACGTGAACGGCGGGCACTTGAGAAGATCAAGCGGCTCCGCGGGCGAAACGGCCCGATTGGGGTACGTCATCGCGTAGCGGATGGGCAGTTTCATGTCCGGTGTGCCGAGCTGGGCGAGCATCGCACCGTCGTGGAACTCGACGAGCGAATGCACGATGCTCTGGCGGTGGATGACCGCATCGACCTGACGCAGCGGCAGGCGGTAAAGGCGCATGGCCTCGATGATCTCAAGGCCCTTGTTCATCAATGTCGCAGAGTCGATGGTGATCTTTGCGCCCATCGTCCAGTTCGGATGCTTGAGCGCGTCGGCCTTTGTCTTTGTTGCAAGCTCCTGTGCGCTCAGACCGTAGAACGGCCCGCCCGAGCAGGTCAGGATCAGGCGCTTGATCTCGCCGCGGTTGCGGCAGCCCTGGAGGCACTGGAAGATCGCGCTGTGCTCGCTGTCGACGGGGACGATCTCTGCACCGTACTGCTCCGCCGCATCCACGACGAGCTCACCCGCGCAGACGAGGGTCTCCTTGTTGGCAAGCGCGATGCGCTTTTTCTTTTGGATCGCCGCGAGTGTCGGCTGGAGGCCGATCATGCCCATCA
>CALAAN010000382.1 GCA_937884915.1 uncultured Oscillibacter sp. | reverse complement strand
AACGGCCTCGCGCCCGAGCTTCGCGCGGCAGTATTTTTTATAGCAGGCGTAGGACGTGCCGCCGTTGCAGAAGATAGCGCGAATGTCCGCCGCATTCAAAATGACGGACAGATCGTTTGGCACAACGTTCGTGATGCTCGCATCCGACGAGCCCGCGATCTCACACGAGCCGATCGTATCCCACATGGCGATGCCATGGCGCAGGACCATCGTCTTCTTCTCTTCGACCGTCTTCGGCGTTTTCTCTCCCAAAACGGCGGCGAGCGTCGGCCAAAACCTGTTCTGCGGGTGGGCGTAGAAGAACGCCGCCTCTCTGGATTTGACTGAAGGGAACGAGCCTAAAATCAGCACGCGTGATTTTTCGTCATACAGCGGCGGAATATTGTGTACCTGCGCTGCAAGCTCCATCCTCTCGTCCCCTTTCCGTCTTTTCCGCCATTTTAACACAGGAAGCGCAAATCGCCAAGCCCCGTTTCGCGCGTCCGTGCCCGCTTTATAGCGGAAATGGGTTGGCTTTTTGGCAAAGTCATGCTATGATAAAGTCAATATATTATAATGTAAGAGCCCTGCCCCATGCGGGCACGGCCATCTTTGAGAAAGGACATCCATGAAAGACGACGACAATCACATTCTCCTTCTGGAAAAGGGCAAGCGGGGTCTTGTACAGATCGTATTTGGCCGCACCGGCATCATCATCGTTTCGCTGGTCGTGCAGATCTTATTCCTCTTTGCCGCCTTTTACAAGCTCGAGGGCTTTCTGCCCTATTTCTGGGGCGGCAACACGCTGCTCTCGGCGGCGGTCGTGCTGTTTCTCTTCGGCAATGACGACAACCCGACCGTCAAGCTCACATGGTTCTTCATCCTCTCGGTGCTGCCGGTATTCGGCTTGATCCTGTACGTTTACATCAAGACCGACCTCGGCCACCGGCTGATGATCCGCCGCTATAACGACATTCTGTCGCAGACGGAGCGCTTCGCTCCTTCAGAAAGTGCCTGCTCCAAGGAGGAGCTGCCGGGGGAGCTTCAAAACCTTGCCTCCTACTTAAATTCCTGCGGCTTCCCCTGCTATCGGAACACGCAGGCGCAGTACTTTCCCCTCGGCGACGACGCATTTGAGGTCATGTGCGACGAGCTCAAAAAAGCCGAGCACTACATTTTCCTTGAATATTTCATCGTCAGGGAGGGCTACATGTGGGGCCGTATCCTTGAAATCCTCAAGGAAAAGGTCAACGCAGGCGTCGAGGTCCGCGTGCTGTACGACGGCACCTGCGCGGTCGCGCTCCTGCCCTATTCCTATCCGCAGAAACTCGAAAAGCTCGGCATCGCGTGCAAGATGTTCGCTCCCCTGCGCCCATTCGTCTCCACACACTACAACTACCGCGACCACCGCAAGATCATGGTCGTCGACGGCAAGGTCGGCTTCACGGGCGGCATCAACCTCTCGGACGAGTACATCAACCGCACCTCGCGTCTCGGCCACTGGAAGGACACGGCCATCGCCCTGCGCGGCGACGCCGTGCGCAGCCTGACGCTGATGTTTTTACAGATGTGGGACGTCAGCTCCCTGCACTTTACGCCCGAAGTCTACAGTAAGTATCTCGATGTGCCGCAGCCGGTGCGCGAAAAGGAAACAGGTTACGTCATCCCCTACGGCGACAGTCCGCTCGACCGCGACCTCGTCGGCGAGATGGTGTATATGGACATCATCAACCGCGCCAACCGCTACGTACACATCATGACGCCGTATCTCATCATCGACAACGAGATGATCACGGCGCTGACCTACGCCGCGCGCCGCGGCGTGGAGGTCCAGCTCATTCTGCCCCACGTGCCCGACAAGGAGATCGCCTTCTCGCTTGCGCACACGTATTACCGCAGGCTGCTTGAAAACGGCGTACAGATCTACGAGTACGAGCCGGGCTTTGTTCACGCAAAGGTCTTCGTCAGCGACGACTGCAAGGCGACCGTCGGCACGATCAATTTAGACTACCGCAGCCTGTACCACCACTTCGAATGCGGCACATACCTCTATGCGTCGCCCGAAGTCGCAAAAATCGAGCAGGACTTCCAGCAGACGCTCGCCCAGTGCGTCCGCGCGGACGCAGAACTTCTCAAAAATGACCCGTTCATGCGAAAGCTCATCGGCCCCGGCATGCGCATCATTGCCCCGCTGCTGTAAAGGCAAAAGAAAAGTCGAAACCGTCCGGTTTCGACTTTTTTCTTATCTTCGATCACTTTTCAAGCTGCTCGAGCGCGCAGCGCCTCCGTCATCTGAGAGCTGGCGTGCGCGAGCGAGCCGAGGCCCAGGTTCAGCGCCAC
>CALAAN010000381.1 GCA_937884915.1 uncultured Oscillibacter sp. | reverse complement strand
ACGCCCTGCACGACTGCCTCACGGCCCTGAATGAGCCGACGGAGCTGATCGTCCGCGGCACTTCGGCGCTCGACGACTTGCTCGGCCGCCGCGCCAACGCCTTCCGCCGCGTGCTCGACGACAGCGCGGAGGAGAATCCGCATCTCACCGTACGGTTTGAAGAAGCGGTTCAGGACAGCATAAACTGAATTGAAAAAGAGGACGCATAAGCGTCCTCTTTTTCGATTCTACGGAGAATTTACAAAAACTTCTCCCTTTTTTATCCTCTCTCATGGTATGATAGCGTCAACAAATCATCCTGATAGAAAGAGGAGACGGCCATGTCACAGGTGACCAAGCGCGCGCTCGAGGCGTCGCTCAAAAATCTGCTGCTGCAAAAGCCCCTGAGCAAGATCACCATCAGCGATATCACGGAGGACTGCGGCATCAACCGCATGACGTTTTACTACCACTTCAAGGATATTTACGACCTTGTCGAGTGGTCGTGTCAGGAGGACGCCAGCAAGGCGCTTGCGGGCAACAAGACCTACGAGACATGGCAGCAGGGCTTTTTGCAGCTCTTTAAGGCCGTGCAGGACAGCAAACCCTTCATTATGAACGTCTACCACTCCGTCAGCCGCGAGCAGGTGGAAAATTACCTCTACCAGGTCACCTATGATCTTCTCGAGGGCGTGGTAGAGGAGCAGGCGCAGGGCATGAGCGTGCGCGACGAGGACAAGGCCTTCATCGCGACGGTCTACAAGTACGCCTTCGTCGGTCTGATGCTCGACTGGATCAAAAATGACATGAAGGGCGACCCGCAGCTGCTCGTCGACCGGCTCGAGCTCGTCATCCACGGCAATGTTCGCGCCGCGTTGGAGAGATTGCGCATCGACAAGACGTGACGGGTTCTCCGTTTTCATCAAAGTCGGTGGATTGATAAAAATTTTTACAGCTTTTCGGGCGGTGATAAGTTTCTTATCACCGCCCGATTTCTGCTGATTGTTCTTTTCGCAAAACCGCGGTATGCTTTCACCATCGAAAGGAAAACATACCGTTGATTCCCAAGGTTGAATGTGTTTCGTGAATCAGCGGTTTCGTAACCAGTTTGAAAGGAGAAATTGATTATGTATTATTCCAGCGGTAACTATGAAGCGTTTGCCCGTCCCAAGAAGCCCGAGGGCGTTGACAACAAGTCCGCCTATATCGTCGGCAGCGGCCTTGCCGCGCTGACCGCCGCCTGCTATCTCGTCCGTGACGGCCAGATGAAGGGCGAGCACGTCCATGTGCTTGAAAAGGGCAATCTCCCCGGCGGCGCGTGCGACGGCTACAAGTTCGAAAACCTCGGCTACGTGATGCGCGGCGGCCGCGAGATGGACAACCATTTCGAGGTCATGTGGGACCTGTTCCGCTCCATCCCCTCCATCGAGACCGAGGGCGTGAGCGTGCTCGATGAGTACTACTGGCTCAACAAGGAAGACCCCAACTACTCCCTCTGCCGCGCGACCGTCAACCGCGGTCAGGACGCGCACACCGACGGCAAGTTTGACATCTCCGACAAGGGCGCGATGGAGATCATGAAGCTCTTCTTCACCCCGAACGAGCAGCTGCAGGACAAGAAGATCACCGACTTTTTTGATGACGAGGTGCTTTCTTCCAACTTCTGGCTCTATTGGCGCACGATGTTTGCCTTTGAAAACTGGCACAGCGCGCTCGAGATGAAGCTCTATATCCAGCGCTTCA
>CALAAN010000380.1 GCA_937884915.1 uncultured Oscillibacter sp. | reverse complement strand
GGGGCCGCTGATGGGCCCTGTGTACGCCGCTGCCGTCATCCTGCCGAGATGCTGCGAGATCAAAGGGCTGAACGACTCGAAAAAGCTGACGGAGAAAAAGCGTGAGGCGCTGTTTCCCGTCATCTGCGAAAAAGCCATTGCCTACGCCATCGCGTCCGTCGACGAAAAGGAGATTGACGCGACGGATATTCTGAGCGCGCGCATGAAGGCGATGCAGCTCGCCATCGACGCGCTGAAAGTCTCAGCGGACTACGCACTCATCGACGGCAACCGCGACCACGGCGCGTCGGCAAAGATCACCACGCCGCACGAGACCATCGTCGGCGGGGACGGCGAGAGCTTATCCATCGCCGCGGCGAGCGTGCTGGCGAAGGTCAGCCGTGACCACTACGTGGTCGAGGTGCTCGACCCTATGTACCCCGAGTATCAGTTCGCCAAACACAAGGGCTACGGGACAAAGCTCCACTATCAGATGCTCGATCAGTACGGCCCGAGCCCCGTGCACCGCATGACATTCCTCAAAAAGTGGGAGGCGCGGCGATGAGCACGAAGCAGGACGGCGACTGGGGCGAGGCGTTGGTCGAAAAGTATCTGAGCGAGCGCGGCTGCCGCATTGTGGAAAGGGAATGGCGCTGCCGCTTCGGCGAGATCGACCTCATCGCCGAGAAGGACGGCGTGCTGCTGTTCGTCGAGGTGAAGCTGCGCACGAATTTGCAGTACGGCGCGCCGCGCGAGTATGTCACGGCGAAAAAGCAGGAGAAGCTGCGCGCCGCGGCGCTTTTGTATTTAAGCGAGCGCGAGCTGGATGTGCCCGCCCGCTTCGACGTGGCGGAGGTCTACACCGATGTGCGCCACAGCGCGGGCAAAACGCGCATCGCCTATATCGAAAACGCATTTTGATCTGACTTTGGAAGGGAGGCACGCGATGGCATTATACGCGATCGGCGACCTGCACTTATCGCTCGGCACGAACAAGCCGATGGACGTGTTCGGCCCCAAGTGGGCGAATTATGTCGAGCGCATTCAGGAGAATTTCTCCAAGCTGAACAATGACGACGTCATCGTCATCGCGGGGGATATCTCGTGGGGCATGTCGCTCGAGCAGTCGCTGCCGGATTTTCAGTTCATCAACGCGCTGCCGGGGAGAAAAATCCTCTTAAAGGGCAACCACGATTACTGGTGGGGTACGGCGTCGAAAATGAAGAAATTCTTCGCCGAGCACGACATCACGACGCTCGATATCCTCTACAACAATGCCTTTTTCTACGGCGACCACGCCATCTGCGGCACGCGCGGCTGGTTTTATGAAGAGGACGCCGCGGGCACGCATACGGGCAAGATGCTCGCGCGCGAGGCGCTGCGGCTGGAAGCGTCGCTCAAGGCGGCGGAGGGGAAGCCTATCTATTGCTTTCTGCACTATCCGCCCATCTATCAGGGCTACAAGTGCCCCGAGATGCTCGAGCTTCTCGACAAATACGAGGTCGAGCGCTGCTATTACGGGCACCTGCACGGCTACACGCACCGCCGCGCGTTCGAGGGAATGCGAGAAAAAACCGAATATGCGCTGATCGCGGCGGATTATGTTGCCTTTCAGCCTGTAAAAATTTGCAATTAAGACATAAATTGATGCAAAAAAGGGTGGAAATTTTGAGGAAGCTATGGTATAATTCCACTTTGCAAAAGCATCATTATCTGATGTTAAACGGAGGAAAAAGAAATCATGACTGTCAAAAATGTTGAAAAGCTGGAAAAGAGCAGAGTCGCGGTGACCGTCGAGGTTGGCGCGGAGGAGTTTGAAGCCGCCGTTGCCAAGGCCTACGCCAAGGCCCGCAATAAGCTCAGCATTCCCGGCTTCCGCCCCGGCAAGGCCCCCCGCAAGATGATCGAAAAGCTCTACGGCGCGGGCGTTTTCTACAGCGATGCCGTTGACATCGCCCTGCCCGAGGCATATACGCAGGCCATCGGCCAGAGCGGTCTCGATGTTGTCGGCTATCCCGAGATCGAGATCGTGGACGACAAGATCGACGAGAACGGCTTCACCTTCAAGGCGACCGTCGCCGTGTATCCCGAGGTCAAGCTCGGCGAGTACAAGGGCCTGACGGCTGAGAGGGAAGAAATCAAGGTCAGCGCCGACGACGTCAAGGAGCGCCTGAACGAGATGGCCGAGCGCAACGCCCGCCTCGTCTCTGTTGACCGCAAGGCCAAGAAGGGCGACATCGCCGTCATCGACTTCGAGGGCTTCGACAACGGCGAAGCGTTCGAGGGCGGCAAGGGCGAGAACTACGAGCTCGAGCTCGGCTCCGGCAGCTTCGTTCCCGGCTTTGAGGATCAGGTCATCGGCATGAAGGCAGGCGACGAGAAGGACCTCGACATCACCTTCCCCGAGGATTATCACAAGGATCTCGCCGGAAAGAAGGTCGTCTTCCACGTCAAGGCCAAGGAGATCAAGTGCAAGGAGCTGCCCAAGCTCGACGACGACTTCGCCAAGGACGTGTCCGAGTACGACACGCTCAAGGAGCTCAAGGACAGCATCAAGCGCGAGATCACCGAGCAGCGTGAGCAGTCCGCCAAGTACGCCGTCGAGAACGAGCTGATGGAGAAGGTCGCCGCGAACATCGAGTGCGACATCCCCGATGCGCTCATCGATGAGCAGTGCGCCCGATTCCTCGAGGAGTTCAAGCAGCGCTTACAGTCTCAGGGCATTCCCTATGACCAGTACTGCAAGATGACCAACATGGATGAGCAGAAGTTCCTGGAGGAGGGCAAGGAGCCCGCGACCCGCCAGGTGCGCATGGACCTCGCCGTGAACGCCATCATCAAGGAAGAGAAGCTCGAAGCCACCGACGAGGAAGTCGAGAAGCAGTACAACGACCTTGCTGAGAAGTACAGCATGGACGTCAACGAGCTCAAGAAGTATCTTGACGCCATGTCCGTCCGCACGCAGATCATCCGCGACAAGGCCATCAGCGTCGTCGTGGACAGCGCGAAGATCGAAAAGAAGAAGGCTCCCAAGAAGGAAGCCGAGGGCGAAGCCGCCGAGAGCGAGGAAAAGCCCGCCAAGAAGACCGCTGCCAAAAAGTCCGCCAAGAAGGAAGAAGAAAAGGCTGAATAACCGGCAAAGCGGCCATAATAGATAGAAACGACGATCAACCACAAATGCCTGCCATTTGTGGTTGATCGTGTACATACCAATTTTTTGAACAGGGTATGAACAAGGAGGTTACCAAAATGAGTTTAGTCCCTTACGTCATTGAACAGACCAACCGCGGCGAGCGCTCTTACGACATTTTCTCCCGCCTTCTGGAAGACCGCATCATTTTCCTCGGCGAAGAGGTCAACGACGCGACCGCAAGTCTGATCGTCTCGCAGCTTTTGTTCCTCGAGGCCAAGGACCCCGACAAGGACATCCAGCTCTATATCAACTCCCCCGGCGGCAGCGTGACGGCCGGTATGGCGATCTACGACACGATGCAGTATATCAAGTGCGACGTGTCCACCATCTGCGTGGGTCTCGCCGCCAGCATGGGCGCGTTCCTGCTCTCGTCCGGCGCCAAGGGCAAGCGCATCGCGCTGCCGAACGCGGAGATCATGATCCACCAGCCTTCCGCCGGTACGCAGGGCAAGGTCACGGATATGGAGAGCGATGTTGAACACTTCCTGCGCATCAAGCAGCGCCTGAACAAGATCCTGGCCGAGAACACCGGCAAGACGCCCGAGCAGGTCAAGCTCGACTCCGAGCGCGACCACTGGATGACGGCGGACGAGGCGCAGGCCTACGGCCTTGTGGACAAGGTCATTTACAAGAGATAAGGACAGTTTGACTTATGAGTGAAGATAGGAAAAAAGAGCTTCGCTGCTCGTTCTGCGGCAAGAGCGAGCACGAAGTGCACCGCATGATCCAGGGCCCCGGCGTGCGCATCTGCGACGAATGCGTCCGCCTGTGCATGGACGTGCTGGAGGACGGCTACGAGCCGCACGACGGTCTGGAAGCGCCCGACTCCATCCCCACGCCGCGCGAAATTCGCGAGGTGCTCGATCAGTATATCATTGGGCAGGAGGCGGCCAAGGTCGCGCTGTCCGTGTCCGTCTACAACCACTATAAGCGCATCTTCTTCGGCGGCGACGACGAGGTGGAGCTCCAGAAGAGCAACATCCTCCTTCTCGGCCCCACCGGCAGCGGCAAGACACTCTTTGCCCAGACGCTCGCCCGCATTTTGAAGGTGCCGTTCGCCATCGCGGACGCAACGACCCTCACCGAGGCGGGCTACGTCGGCGACGATGTGGAAAACATTCTGCTCCGCCTTTTGCAGGCGGCGGATTACGACGTGGAGCTCGCCGAACGCGGCATCATCTATGTCGACGAGATCGATAAGATCGCCCGCAAGAGCGAAAACACCTCCATCACGCGCGATGTCTCCGGTGAGGGCGTGCAGCAGGCGCTCTTAAAGATCGTCGAGGGCACGGTCGCCAACGTCCCGCCGCAGGGCGGCCGCAAGCACCCGCATCAGGAGTTCATTCAGATCGATACGCACAACATCCTCTTCATCTGCGGCGGCGCGTTCGAGGGCATCGAGAAGATCATCGAGAGCCGCCTCGACCGCAAGTCGATGGGCTTCGGCGCGGAGCTCAAGAGCAAGAACGACGTGGACGAGAGCAAGATCCTGCGCGAGGTGCAGCCGCACGATATCTTAAAGTTCGGCATCATCCCCGAGCTGGTCGGCAGACTTCCGGTCATCACGGCGCTCGACGCGCTGACGCGCGACGACCTCGTCAAGATTTTGACCCAGCCGAAAAACGCGCTCGTCAAGCAGTATCAGAAGCTGTTCTCCTACGACGATGCCGAACTCACGTTCGAGCCCAAGGCGCTTGAAGCGATCGCCGACAAGGCCATCGAGCGCAAGATCGGCGCGCGCGGCCTGCGCGCGGTGATGGAGGGACTTTTGATGAACGTGATGTACGACATCCCGTCCGACCGCACGATCGACCGCGTGACCATCACGCCGGGCTGCGTGGAGGGGACGGAACAGCCGAAAATTTCCCACCGCACAGAGAAAGAAGGGGAGGCGCCGCAGCCGTCGCTGCCGGCAGACTCCGCTTCATAAGGAGAACCCCATGGAACCTGTAACAAAAAATCTTCCGGTCATCGCCATGCGCGGGCTCAATGTGTTCCCGCGCATGAATACGAGCTTTGACCTTGAGCGTCCGATCTCCGTGCACGCGCTTGAGCGCGCCATGGAGAATGGGGAGGAGATCTTTCTCGTCACCCAGCGCGAGATCGGCGTGGAGCAGCCGGAGGAAAAAGACCTGTACGAGATCGGCACGGTCGCGCGCGTGACGCAGATCCTGCGCGTGTCCGACCGCGTGCTGCGCGTGATGATGGAGGGCGCTTGCCGCGCCCGCCTCAAGCGGCTGTGGCAGCGCGAGCCGTTTTTGCAGGCGCAGGTCGAGCTCATCGACGAGCCAACCACCTCGCGCCATAGCAAGCGGACGGAGGCGATGCTGCGCCAGACCTACGCCAGCGTAACGGAATACGCCGAGCTTGCGCAGAAATTGCCGGACGACGTCTACGCCGCCATTTTGTCGACGAACGACCCCGGCTATCTGGCCGATTTTATCGCCCAGCAGCTCAACCTGCGCTATCAGGACAAGCAGGATATCCTCGACGAACTGCGCCCGCTGCCGAGATTGCAGCGCATGAACGAGATTCTGCGCCGCGAGATCGAAGTGACCGCCATGGAGCAGGACATCGAGAGCAAGGTCCGCTCCCGCGTCGGCAAAATTCAGAAAGACTTTGTCCTGCGCGAGCAGATCAAGGTTTTGCAGAACGAGATCGGCGAGGGCGGAGAGGACGAAGAGCTTGACGAGTACCGCGAAAAGATCAGCAAGGCGCACCTTCCCGAAGAGGTGGAGCGCAAGCTCTTAAAAGACGTGGACAAGCTTGCCAAGCAGCCGTTCGGCAGCGCCGAGGCGAGCGTGCTGCGCAACTATCTCGACACCTGTATGGAAATGCCCTGGGGTGTGGAGACGAAAGAGCGCGCCAGCGTGGAAGCTGCGCGTAAGATCCTCGACCGCGACCACTACGGCTTGCAGAAGGTCAAGGAGCGCATTTTGGAGTTCATCGCTGTGCGCCAGCTCAATCCCGAGGCGAAGGGACAGATCCTTTGTCTCGTCGGCCCTCCGGGCGTCGGCAAAACGTCGATCGCGCTGTCGATCGCCAAGGCAATGAACCGCAAGGTCGCGCGGCTGTCGCTCGGCGGCGTGCGCGACGAGGCGGATATCCGCGGCCACCGCAAGACCTACATCGGTGCGATGCCCGGCCGCATCATCGAAGCCATCTCCCGCAGCGGTTCGATGAACCCGCTGCTCGTGCTCGACGAAGTCGACAAGATGGGCAGCGACGGGCGCGGCGACCCCGCGTCGGCGCTGCTCGAAGTGCTCGACAGCGAGCAGAACTACGCCTTCCGCGACCACTACCTTGAAATTCCCGTCGACTTGAGCCGCGTCATGTTCATCATGACGGCCAACACGCTCGACACCATTCCTCGCCCGCTGCTCGACCGCATGGAAATTATTGAAATACCAAGCTACACGGACGAAGAAAAGGTGCAGATCGCGCAGCGGCACCTGTTGCCCAAGGAGCGGCAGGCCCATGGGCTGACGGCCTCGAGCCTGCGCGTGGACGAGAGCGCCATCCGCGCGGCCATCGCGCTCTACACGCGCGAGAGCGGCGTGCGCTCGCTTGAGCGTCAGATCGGCAAGATCTGCCGTAAGGCAGCAATGCAGCTTGCCACAAGCGATGTAAAGCGAGTCACCGTGACAGAGGAAAACATCAAGGACTTCCTCGGCGCGCCGCGCGCTGCGCAGGAAAAGATTCCCAAAAAGGATCTTGTCGGCGTGGTGAACGGTCTTGCATGGACCGAAGTGGGTGGAGAAATTCTGCCCGTCGAAGTCGGCGTGATGGACGGCAGCGGCAAGGTCGAGCTCACGGGCAACTTGGGCGACGTGATGCAGGAGAGCTGCCGCGCGGCGCTTTCGTGCCTGCGCCAGCGGGCGCAGGAGCTTGGCATCGCGCCGGACTTTTATAAGACGAAGGATATTCACATCCACTTCCCCGAGGGCGCCATCCCCAAGGACGGCCCGAGCGCCGGCATCGCCATCGCAACGGCGG
>CALAAN010000379.1 GCA_937884915.1 uncultured Oscillibacter sp. | reverse complement strand
CCCACGGGCTTTGGCGTGCTGGATGACAAGATGAACGGCCTCAACAAATCGGACCTTGTGCTGCTGGCCGCGCGCCCCGGTATGGGTAAGACGAGTATGGCGCTGAACCTTGCGCTGAACGTTGCGCGCTCGAGCGGGCAGGCCGTGGCCGTGTTCTCGCTCGAAATGTCGCGCGAGCAGCTCGTGACGCGCATTCTGTCAAATCAGGCGACGGTCGAGAACCAGCGCCTCGTGACGGGCAACCTGCGCGAGCAGGACTGGGTGAACATCGCAAACGCGGCGTCCGTCCTCTCTGGACTCGACATTTTGATCGACGACAATCCGCTCCTGACCGTTGCGGACATGAACGCCAAGTGCCGCCGCATCGACAATTTGGGCCTCGTCGTCATCGACTATTTGCAGTTGATGGCGTCCTCCGGCACGAAGGGCTACAGCGGCGAGAGCCGCCAGCAGGTAGTCAGCGACATCTCCCGTATGCTCAAGATCATGGCAAAGGAGCTGCAAGTCCCCGTGCTGTGCCTCTCCCAGCTCTCGCGTGCAAACGAAAAGCGCGAGGATAAGCGCCCCATGCTCTCCGACCTTCGTGAATCGGGTGCCATCGAGCAGGATGCGGATATCGTCATGTTCCTGTATCGCGACGACTATTACAACGAGGACTCGGAAAAGCGCAACATCGCCGAGTGCATCATCGCCAAGAACCGCCACGGCGAAACGGGCAAGGTCGAGCTCGCCTGGTCGCCGCAGTATACGACGTTCTCGTCGCTCGACTACCGGCATGAAGAGGATTGAGCTGCCGCGCGCGGAAGCGCTCTGCGCGCGCTATCTCGACAAAAAGCAGCCCGTGCTCGCCGCCGTGTCCGGCGGCCTGGACTCGATGTGCCTGCTGTATTTTCTGCGCGAGCAGGGGTATGACGTCTCCTGCGCGCACTTCAACCACCAGCTTCGCGGCGAGGAGGCTGCGCGCGACGAAGACTTCGTCCGCGCGTGGTGCGAAAAAGAGGGCATTCCCTTTTATCTGGGCACCGGCGACGTGCGCGCCCACGCGCGCAAGACCGGCAAGACCGAGGAAGAGAGTGGGCGCGACCTGCGCTACGCCTTTCTCCGTAAAACGGCAAAATCACTCGGCGCGCAGATCGCGCTGGCGCACCACTCAGACGACAATGCGGAAACGGTGCTTTTGAACCTTGTCCGCGGCACAGATCTGCGCGGTCTTTGCGGCATGCGGCCAAAGCAGGGCGATATCGTCCGCCCGTTTTTGGAGCAGACGCGCGA
>CALAAN010000378.1 GCA_937884915.1 uncultured Oscillibacter sp. | reverse complement strand
CAAGTTCTGCGCGCTGTTCGCGCCGGTGAACGCCGCGGACGGCACAGACGTGCAGGCACAGGTCAAGGCGCTTCAAGACGGCTGGGTAGCGCGCGGCGTTACGTTTTCGGCAGGCAAGGTGAGCTTGATCTCCGTTGTCTTCCACGATAAGTTCTCTGATGACGACAATACGTTGTTCATTGGTCATACAGGCGTGCTGCTGCATGCGGAGGACGGCGCGCTGTATTTTGTCGAAAAGGTCGCATTCCAGGAGCCGTACCGTCTGCTGAAATTCCAGAACCGCACGGAACTGAGCGATTATCTGATGGAAAAGTACGACACGGCCTGGGACCAAGACGTGACGCGGCCGTTTGTCATGGAAAACGACGCGCTGATGGATGGTTACCGCCCCAACCCGCTGGCAGAAAACGAGGGAGAATAAGAACAGATCACAAAGCAGCCCCGCCCGATTTGATTCGGGCGGGGCTGCTTCCTTTTTTTATTTACTTGGCCTGTTTCATGCTCAGGCTGATGCGCTTTTTCTTTTCATCCACTTCCAGCACGACGACTTTGACGACGTCGCCGACGGACACGACCTCGGACGGGTGCTTGATGAACTTGTCCGCCACCTGCGAGATGTGGACGAGGCCGTCCTGATGCACGCCGATGTCCACGAACACGCCGAAGTCGATGACATTGCGCACCGTGCCGGTCAGCACCATGCCGGGTTTTAAGTCCTTCATCTCGAGCACGTCCGTGCGCAGGATGGGCTTTGGCAGCTCGTCGCGCACATCACGGCCGGGCTTTAAAAGCTCCGAGACGATATCGCGCAGCGTGGGAACGCCGACGCCAATCTCGCTCGCGGCCTTTTCTTCGCCGTAGGACTTGACGCGTTCGGGCAGGTCGGCGAGCTTGCCGCCCTTGACATCGGCGAGCGTGTGGCCGGTCAGGTCGAGTAGAGCCTTCGCGGCGTCGTAGCTCTCGGGGTGGACGGCAGTGTTGTCGAGTACGCTCCTGCTCTCCGGCACGCGCAGGAAGCCCGCACACTGCTGGAAGGCCTTGGGGCCGAGCTTTGGCACCTTTTTGATCTGCGCGCGGGAGGTGAACGCGCCGTTCTCCTCGCGGTACAAGACGATGTTTTTCGCCGTCGTACCGTTCAAACCCGCGACGCGCTGCAAGAGCGACGGCGACGCCGTGTTGACGTCCACGCCGACGGCGTTGACGCAGTCCTCGACCACGCCGTTCAGCGCCTCGTCGAGCTGCTTTTGCGGCATGTCGTGCTGATACTGACCCACGCCGATGGCCTTGGGGTCGATCTTCACGAGCTCGGCGAGCGGGTCCTGCAAACGCCGCGCGATGGACACGGCGGAGCGGAGGTTGACGTCGTACTGCGGAAATTCCTCGGCGGCGAGCTTACTGGCCGAGTATACGGACGCGCCCGCCTCGGAGACGATCATATAGCTCACATGCGTGCCGCCTTCGTTCACCTGACGGATGAGCTCGACGGCCATCTGCTCGGTCTCGCGGCTGGCGGTGCCGTTGCCGATGGCGATGTGCTCCACACCGTGCTTTTTGATGAGCTTTGCGAGCGCGGCGATGGCCTCATTCTTCTGCCGCTCGCCGTAGGTCGGATAGACCACGGCGGTGTCGAGCACCTTGCCTGTGCCGTCCACGACCGCGACCTTGCAGCCCATGCGATAGCCAGGATCGAGGCCCATCGTGACCTTGCCCTTGACCGGCGGCTGCATCAAAAGGGGCTTCAGGTTCAGCGCGAACTGGCCGATCGCGCCCTCGTCCGCCTGCTCGGTGAGGGAATTTCGCACCTCGCGCTCGAGCGAGGGGAAGATCAGGCGGTCGTAGGCGTCCTCGGCAGCGGATTTGACAAATTCCATCGCGGCAGAGCCGGGCTTCACAACTGCGCGGCGCAGCAGCGGCAGCGCCTGCTCGCGGTCGAGCGCGACGGAGACCTTCAAAATGCCCTCTTTTTCGCCGCGGTTGATGGCGAGCACCTGGTGCCCCTGCAGGCGGGCGACGGACTGCGTAAAATCGTAGTATAGGCGATACACGCTGTCGTCCTCCGTCGCGGCCCTGCTCACGAGCCGGCCCTGACGGGAAATGAGCGCGCGCAGGCTCTTGCGGATGGCGGCGTCGTCGGAGATCTGCTCAGCGATGATGTCGCTCGCACCCTGCAAGGCGTCCTCGACGGTCTCGACGCCCTTTTCGGGGGAGACAAAGTCACGCGCGGCGTCCTCGGGCCGCGGGCAGCTGCGCTCCTGTGCAAAGAGCAGCGCGGCGAGCGGTTCGAGGCCCTTTTCCTTTGCCATCGTGGCGCGGGTGCGGCGCTTTTGCTTGTAGGGGCGGTAGAGGTCGGTGAGCTTGCCCTGCTCGTCGATGGACTTTTTCACCGCCTCGCGGCGCTCTTCAAGGCCGCGGAGGTATTGCAGCCGTTCTTCGAGTGTGCGCAGCGAGGTATCATCCATCGCGCCGTGGAGCTCCTTGCGGTAGCGGGCGATGAAGGGAATGGTGTTGCCCTCGTCGAGCAAGCGCACGACGTTTTCGACGTGTCGGGGGTCTTTGCCGAGCTCGGCGGCAAGGGCCTGAATGAGATCCATAAAATGTTCCTTTCGTATGTCGGACGCCGAGACGGCGCAATCGGGTGAATCAGCGATGAAGCGCCCGCCTGAGAGCGGGCGGAATATAAAATCCATTATACCGCATCGCGCGGCGATGCGCAAAACCTTTTGCGGGAAAAAAGGCATAGGATCGGCGCGGCAGCTGGGGCTTTACATTTTGCCGCTTTGACGGTAAAATACGATGCGGTGTTGAAAGGCATCGAATGCTTTGCCTTGCCGCTGAAAGGCGGCATTTTTCAGCAAGAGAAGGAGAAAACAAAATGCAGAAGAAAAACAACAAAGGCGTTATCGCCCTCATCATCGTGCTTGTGCTGGCGGCTGCTGCGCTCGTGATCTGGCAGATGAACAAGCCCGAACCCCAGCAGGGCGGCAAGGAGATTACCGTCAATGTCGACCACCTGAACGGCGACGACACGACCTTCACCATCCGCACCGACGAAGAGTACCTGCGCGGCGCGCTCGAGCAGGAAAACCTCATCGAGGGCACGGAGAGCGAGTACGGCCTGTATGTGCTGACCGTGGACGGCGAGACCGCCGACGAGAATGAGCAGCAGTGGTGGGGCTACAGCGTGAACGGCACGTTTGCTGAGCTCGGCGTGGACAGCCAGCCCATCGCGGACGGCGATGTGTATGACTTTGTGCTGAATGTCGGCTGGTAAGTCCGCAAGACTCAGCATCCGCGAGATCGCGGAGCTGTCGCTTTTCTGCGCGCTGATGGTCGCGGGCAAGGAGTGCCTGCGCCTCATTCCGAACGTGCATCCGGTCACGCTGCTGCTGCTTCTGGCCGCGGCGGTGTACGGCGCAAAGGCGCTCTATCCGGCGTTCGGCTTTGCCCTGCTTGAGATCGCGCTCTATGGCGCAGGACTTTGGAACCTGATGTATCTCTACGTCTGGCCGATCGTCGTGCTTGCCGCGCTGCCGTTCCGCAAAAGCGAGAGCCGCGCGCTTTGGGCAGCCATCGCGGGGCTGCACGGGCTGTGCTTCGGCGCGCTGTGCGCTATTCCGTATTTTTTCATCGGCGGATGGCAGATGGCATTTTCGTGGTGGCTCTCGGGGATTCCATACGATGTCATCCACTGCGTGTCGAATACGGCCCTCGTCTTTGTGCTCTTTCCGCCCCTGCGGCGCGGATTGGAACGCGCAAAGAAAGCATCGGGCAGAAGAGAATAGGAAAAAGCACCTGTCTTCAAGGCAGGTGCTTTTTATTAGGTCATGCCGTTTGGCGGGGTGCGAATGTCAGAACAGCGTTTCTTCATCCTCGGCAAACAGCCGGTCATTGACGGCGAAGAGATCCATGCCGTGCAGCAGCCCGTAAATGATGATCGCGTCGCGCCGGACCTTGGGGTAGAGCTCGGCGTAGCCGCAGTTGCGCAGCAGCTCCTGCGCCTCTTCGAGCGAGGCCTTCAGCCCAAAGCACAGGCACAGCACGCGGCTGCGCGAGGGATTGCGCCGCCCCGCAAAGATCTGGTGCAGATAAATTTCGCTCATACCGGACTGCTTGGCGAGCGAGGCTTTGGAGATGCCCTTTCGCTCCAGCATCTCGTTGAGCAGCATTGATGCGCTCTCCGAAGAAAAATTTGCTTCGTTTGCAGAAAGAAACGCCTGTAAGTTTGGCGCATCCATCAGCTCGCTGCGCAGTCCGTCCGTGTTTTTGCGTTCCACTTCCATCTTCATCCAACATCCGCCTTTACAAAAATTCAAGTTCTCAGTATAAAACTTCCTGTTCATTTTACCGTTTTCGACAGGTGAAAACAATATGCTGGCTGCATAGGGTGTGAAATTTGTGACGCTGTATGAGAGCCTTTTAGAGGCTATTACAACCGAATACGATACGCTCCGTGTGCTGAAAGAGAGCCCGCGCGGCACGGTCAGCGTCGTGCGGCACAGGAAAAGCGGCACACGCTACGTCTTCCGCCGCTATACCGGCAGCGGCGAGGTCTACCGCCGGCTGCTGCCCGTTTTGTGCCCGCATCTGCCGCAGATCATGGAGGCGGCAGAGCAGGACGGTCAAACCGCTGTGCTGGAGGAATATGTGCAGGGCGACACGCTCGCAGAGCTCCTGACGGGCGCTAAGCTCACGGAAAAAGAGGCGCGAGAGGTGACGCTCGACCTCTGCAAGGCGCTGCATGTGCTGCACTCCATGGGCGCGGTGCACCGCGACGTCAAACCGGAGAATGTCATCCTGCGCGGCAGCGACGCCGTGCTCATCGACTTCGACGCCGCGCGCATCTACAAGGACGAATCCGAGAGCGACACGCAGGTGCTCGGCACGACGGGCTTTGCCGCGCCCGAGCAGTACGGCATTTTCCAGTCCGACGAGCGGGCGGACATTTTCTCGCTCGGCGTGCTGCTCAACATCATGCTCACGGGCAAGCACCCCTCGCGCGAGATGGCGGCGGGGAAAATGGGCCGCATTGTGCGCAGATGCACGATGACCGCGCCGGAGCAGCGCTATCAGAGCGCGCGGGCGCTGATGGAGGTGCTGTGAGATGAGACTTGAGGAA
>CALAAN010000377.1 GCA_937884915.1 uncultured Oscillibacter sp. | reverse complement strand
TTGCGGCTGCGATCAAAGAAGAACATGAAACATGGCTTGCAACGCCGAAAAGAGACGGCACGGCGCATAAGCCTATCAATATGCGTCAGATAATATTAGATCCACAAGATGCGTCCAAAGGTAAGTGGGAACTAATCACGGGAGAAACTAAAAATGGCAAAGAATAAAGAAGAAAAAACCAACGTCATGCGCGTGCTTGAGCAGAAAAAGATCGCCTATACCGCGCATTCCTATCCCCATGAAGAGGGCGCCGCGGTCGACGGCGTCACGGTGGCGAAGTCCATGGGCTTTGACCCCGCCATCGTCTTCAAGACCCTTGTCGCGCGCGGCGGGAAGGGGCAGTATTACGTCTTCGACGTACCGGTCGCGGAGAACCTTGACCTCAAAAAGGCCGCGAAGGCCGTGGGCGAAAAGTCCATCGAAATGATCCACCAGAAGGAGCTGCTGCCGCTCACGGGCTATGTCCACGGCGGCTGCTCGCCCGTTGGGATGAAGAAGCTCTTCCCCACGGTATTCCACAGTTCGGCAGAAAACCTTGAAACGATGATCGTCTCCGCGGGCAAGATCGGCTATCAGGTCGAGCTCAATCCCCACGAGCTCGCCGCGCTCGTGCGCGCAAAATTTGCGGACATCATCGCGGAATAAAGTTGACATAAAAAATTCAGAAGAGTACGCTCATCTTGTGATCGCAACATGAGCAACAGGAGTTATCAATCCATGCCAAGTAAGATTTTTGTCAAAGGCGCAAGAGAAAATAACCTCAAGAACATCGACGTTGAGATTCCCCGCGACGCGCTGACCGTCATCACGGGCCTGTCCGGCAGCGGCAAGTCGTCGCTCGCGTTCGACACCATCTATGCCGAGGGCCAGCGCCGCTATGTGGAGAGCCTGTCGTCCTACGCCCGCATGTTTCTCGGGCAGAAGGAAAAGCCCGACGTCGACTATATCGAGGGCCTCTCCCCCGCCATTTCCATCGACCAGAAGACCACCTCGCAGAACCCCCGCTCCACCGTCGGCACAGTGACGGAGGTGTACGACTATCTGCGCCTTTTATGGGCGCGCGTCGGCACGCCGCACTGCCCGAACTGCGGCAAGGAGATCCGCCAGCAGTCCATCGACCAGATCATCGACCAGCTCATGGCGCTGGGCGAGGGGACGCGCGTGCAGATCATGGCGCCGGTCATCCGCGGCAAAAAGGGCGAGCACGTCAAGATTTTTGAAGACGCGCGCAAGTCCGGCTACGTCCGCGTCCGCGCTGACGGGAACATGTACGACCTCAGCGAGGAAATTTCCCTCGAAAAGAACAAAAAGCACAATATCGAGGTCGTCGTCGACCGTCTCATCCTCCGCCCCGACGTCGTCCACCGCCTGACGGACTCGTGCGAGACCGCGGCGGCGCTCTCGGGCGGCCTCATTCTTGCGAATATCCTGCCCGACGACCGCGATATCCTCTTCTCGCAGAATTACGCGTGCGAGGACTGCGGCATCTCGATTGAAGAGCTGACGCCGCGCATGTTCTCGTTCAACAATCCCTTTGGCGCGTGCCCGACCTGCACAGGCCTCGGCACGCAGCTCAAGGTCGACCCCGAGCTTGTCATCCCGAACAAGAGTGTTTCCCTGCTCGACGGCGCGATCTGCGCCTCGGGCTGGAGCAACGTGCGCGGCGACGGCATCTCGCGCATGTACTTTGAAGCGCTGTCGAAAAAGTACCATTTCTCCCTGCGTGACCCTGTGGAAAAGCTCTCGAAAGAGGTCATGGACGTCATTCTGTATGGCACGAAGGGCGAAAAGCTGGAGCTCCAGTACGACCAGCCGCGCGGCAAGGGTGTTCTGCATCAGGCGTTCGAGGGAGTCATCCCCAACCTGGAGCGCCGCTACAGGGAGACGCAGAGCGACGGCGTGCGCGAGGAATTGGAGTCCTGCATGAGCGAGTGCCCCTGCCCCACCTGCGGCGGCAAGCGCCTTCGCCGCGAATCCCTCGCCGTCACGGTCGGCGGACTTAGCATCAGCGACTACTGCGAAAAATCCGTCGTCGACGCGCTCGACTTTGTGGACAAGCTCACGCTGACCGAGCAGCAGATGCGCATCGGCGAGCGCATTTTGAAGGAGATCAAAAACCGCCTTGGCTTCCTGCGCTCGGTGGGACTCGAATACCTGACGCTTTCGCGCGCGAGCGCGACGCTCTCCGGCGGCGAAGCGCAGCGTATCCGCCTCGCCACGCAGATCGGCTCGAGCCTGATGGGCGTCCTCTATATCCTCGACGAGCCGTCCATCGGCCTGCACCAGCGCGACAACGACAAGCTGCTCGCCACGCTCAAGAGATTGCGCGACCTCGGCAACACGCTCATCGTCGTCGAGCACGACGAGGACACGATGCGCGCGGCGGACTACCTCATCGACATCGGCCCCGGCGCGGGTGCGCACGGCGGTCAGGTCGTGGCCTGCGGCACGCCGCAGGAGGTTATGGCGAACCCGAATTCCCTGACCGGCCAGTATCTGAGCGGCAGGAAAAAAATCGAAGTGCCGAAGACGCGCCGCACGGGCAACGGCAATTTCCTCACCGTGCGCGGCGCGCAGGAAAATAACCTCAAGAATCTC
>CALAAN010000376.1 GCA_937884915.1 uncultured Oscillibacter sp. | reverse complement strand
GTCACGCCCGAGGAAGGGCTTGTCAAAAAGCTCTTTATCAAGTAAACTGTCGGAAAGCGATTCTCCTATTCCCTGTTAGATGTTAAAAGATGTTTGATATTGGAAAGGAGAACCCCATGGACAAAAAGAGAAAAACCGTGCTCATCGCCGTTGCCGCGTTTTTGCTGCTGCGCCGCTCGCAGCCGCTCGGCGAGCTGATCCCCGCACCTGAGGCCGCCCGCGTCGACGGACTCTTCTGCATTTCGACCATTGTTCCCACGCCGGACGGCTACGGCACGTTCGACACCGGCGACTGCCGGGTAGAGGGCTATCCGGACAGCGAGGCCGCCGCGGTTCTGCGCAGCGCCATGTCCGAAATTTCGGTGCAGCGCTATTATCGTTTGCCCACATCGCTGCTCTCTCGCTTCACGCAGAACGAAAACTACGTCACCGTCTGGTGGATTCCCGAAGGCGGACAGAAGCACGACCTGTACCTCAACTGGGACGAGGGCTTCATCTGCGACGACGCCAACCGCGCCGTCGCTTACAAGATCGACGGCGACGCGCAGCAGGTGTTCAGCGACCTCTGCGCCGTCATCAGCGAGTACGGCACGTACACCCGATAAAATTCAGCAATAAAAAAACTCCGTATGAGAAATCTCATACGGAGTTTTTTTGCGTCCTTACAGCATTTTGGGTGGCATCTGCCAGCCGTTATGGTCGGTGTGCAGCAGGTGGTGCGACTTTTCGCCGAGCGGCGCACCGAGGAATTCCTTGTAGAGCGCCTTGACATCCGGATTTTCGTGCGAGAAGCGCAGAAGCTCATCCTGATCGAGCCGCCAGAGCACGTTGCCGCGATCCTCGGCGTGCTCTTCGCCGTCGTGGATGGGCTGTCCGCCGCCGCCCGCGCAGCCGCCCGGGCAGGCCATGACCTCGACAAAGTCATACGCCGCGTCGCCGCACTTGACGGCGTCGAGGAGCTTGCGGGCTTTCCCGAGCGAGCTCACGACCGCGACGCGCACATCGCCCGCACTGGAGATGTTGAACGTCGCTTCCTTCCACCCGTCCATGCCGCGCACAGCGGTAAAGGCGTCGGGGTCGGGGTTCTTGCCCGTGACGAGGAAGTGTGCCGAGCGCAGCGCCGCGTCCATCACGCCGCCGGTCGCGCCGAAGACGACCGCCGCGCCGGTCGCGGAGCCGAGCGGACTGTCAAACTCTTCCTCCGGCAGATACTTTGGGTCAATGTGGTTCGCGCGCATCATGATCCCCAGCTCGCGCGTCGTGATGCTCACGTCGACGTCGGGGTCGCCCGCATCGTTTTTCATCGTCGGCAGCGCGCATTCGCTCTTTTTCGCAACGCACGGCATAATCGAAACGACGAAAAGGCGTTTAGGATCGATGCCGACCTTTTCGGCAAAGTAGCTCTTCGCCACCGCGCCGAACATCTGCTGGGGCGACTTGGCCGTGGAGAGGTTAGCCGTCATCTCGGGGTACTGGGACTTCAAAAAGCGCACCCAGCCCGGGCAGCAGGACGTAAACATCGGCCATTGGTAGTCTTCTTTATGGGTGAAGCGCTCGATGAACTCGCTGCCCTCCTCCATGATCGTGAGGTCGGCGGCAAAGTCGGTGTCGAACACATAGTTGAAGCCCAGCTCGCGCAGCGCCGCGACCATGCGCTTGGGCGTTGCGAATTCGCTGTCGAGCCCAAACTGCTCGGCCCATGCCGCGCGCACCGCAGGCGCGACCTGCGCCACGGTGACGATATTCGGATCGTCGATCGCGTCGAAGACAAGGCCCGTGTCGTCGCGCTCGCGCAGCGCCGCCGTCGGGCAGTGCGTGATGCACTGGCCGCAGTACGTGCACTCGGTGTCCTGAATGCGGCGGTTGTACGACGCATCCACGACCGTGTGCGAGCCCGTGCCGAGAAGATCCCAGATCTTCACGCTCTGCACGTTTTCGCACACCTGGATGCAGCGCAGGCACTGCACGCACTTGTCGTTTTCGCGAATGAGCGGCGTGGAATAATCCACCGCCTCATGCCGCAGCTTTTTCGGGAAGTGCGTGCCGCGCATGTTGAAGTCGTTCGCCAGCTGCTGCAAGGTGCAGTTGCCGCTTCGCGTGCAGTTCGTGCAGGACGTATCGTGGTGTGAAAGGATCAGGCGCAGGTTCATGCGGCGCGCCTCGCGCGCCTTGGCGCTGTTCGTGAAGACGACCATACCGTCTGCCACCACGTTGTCGCACGCGGGGACGAGACGCTCCATGCCCTCGACCTCCACGCAGCAGATGCGGCACGCGCCGATCTCGTTGATGTCCTTTAAGTAGCACAGCGTCGGGATATTGATATTGACTGAGCGCGCGGCCTCCAGGATCGTGGTATTTTCGGGCACGGTAACGCTCTTGTGATCGATGGTCAGTGTGACGTTTCTTACCATTTGCCTTTCCTCCCTCCGCGGAAGATGCCGTAGCCAAAGTGGTCGCAGCGCAGGCAGCGCGACGCCTCGGAGTACGCCTCTTCGTCGGTGAGGCCGCACTCGATGCACTTGAAGTCGTGCTTGCGCTCGCCCGCCTCGCGCTCGGTGGTGTCGATACGGCCGTGGGGCGGCTTGTTGTTCAGCCGCGCCGTGGGGATCTCGACGCCGGGGTCGATCTCGTGGTGGAAACCGAGGTATTCGTCGATATTCGCCGCGGCGACCTTGCCTGCAGCAATGGCGCGGATGACGGTCGCGGGGCCGGTGACGCAGTCGCCGCCGGCGAAGACGCCGTCCATATTGTCGATCTGGCCGCTGGCCTCGGCGACGAACGCGCCGCGCTTGATGGCGATCTTCGTCTGCTCAAAGCCGTGGGTCTCCACGCCCTGGCCGATGGCGACGACGACAACGTCCGCCGCGATGCGCTTTTCACTGCGTTTGGCCCTTTCGGGCGCAGGGCGGCCCTTTTTATCCATCTCGCCGATGATCTGCGGCTGTGTCCACAGCGCGACGGCGTGGCCGTTCGCATCGGTCTCGATGCGGACAGGCGCCTGCAGCGTCACGAGCTCCACACCCTCGGCAACGGCACCCTCCACTTCCTCGGAAAGGGCCGTCATATCCTCCTGACGGCGGCGGTAGACGCAGCTCACCTTGCGTGCGCCAAGGCGCACCGCGCTGCGGCAGACGTCCATTGCGACGTTGCCGCCGCCGATGACGACGATGTCCTTATTGCGGAAGTCCGGCATGTGATCGTCGCCGATCTCGCGCAGCATCTCGACGGCCGAGATGACGCCCTCGGCGTCCTCTCCTTCGATGCCGGTCTTTTTGTCCGTGTGCGCGCCGAGCGCGATGTAGAGCGCGTCGTTCTGCTGGCGCAGCTCGTCGAACGTCACATCGTCGCCGACGTTGACATTGACATGCACGTCGATCCCCAGCGCCAGCATGGACGCGATCTCCGCGTCGAGCACCTCGCGCGGCAGACGGTAGTTGGGGATGCCGTAGCGCAGCATGCCGCCGAGCTTTGCGCGCTTTTCATACACGGTGACCTTGTGGCCCATCAGGGCCAAGTAATACGCTGCGGAAAGGCCGCTCGGGCCGCCGCCGATAACGGCGACCTTCTTGCCCGTGGACTCGGCGCACTCCGGCTGCGGCACGTAGCCCGCATTATCCACCGCGTAGCGCTTGAGACCGCGGATGTTGACCGCGTCGTCGATCATGTTTCTGCGGCAGCGCGCCTCGCACGGATGCTCACAGATATACGCGCAGGCCGAAGGGAACGGATTGTCCTTGCGGATCAGGCGCACGGCGTCCGCATAACGGCCGTACTTGATGAGCACGAGATAGCCCGGGATATCCACGCCCGCAGGGCACAGCGCCACGCAGGGAACGGGCTCGCGCATGCCGCCAAGGCAGCGGTGGCGCAGGATATGCTCTTCATAGTCGTCGCGGAAGCCCTGCACGCCGTCGAGCACCAGGCGCGCCGCATCGCGGCCAATGGCGCAGTCGGCGCTGTTGACGATCACGCGCGCCATGCGCTCGATGATCGAAATAGTTTCCATCGTGGCCTCGCCCTCGAGCACCTGCTCCATCAGCGCAGAAAGCTGACCT
>CALAAN010000375.1 GCA_937884915.1 uncultured Oscillibacter sp. | reverse complement strand
GGGATACTCTCTTTCGAGAAAGAGAGTATCCCCCTTTTACGCACTCCCGCACGGTGCGGGAATCCCCCTTCGCGCCTGCGCGAAGCAAAACCAGTGCATACGGCACATAATTCCCGCATATGTGCGGAAATTTTCCCGCCGGAATACTTGCGAAAAATGCACGATTTTGATATGCTATCGCACATTGGTGCCTTTTTAGACGTCAATGGACAAATTTATTGTAACATGTGTGATATTCGGGAGGCAACTATGAAAAACCCTAAAGTCCGCCAGGTCGTGCTGCCGCTGCTCGCGGCGGTGATCTGGGGCTGTTCGTTTGTGACGCAGAGCCTGAGCGCGGGCAAAATCGGCCCGTTTTCATTCGGCATGCTGCGCATGATCCCTGCGTCGATCTTCCTTTTTGTGCTGGTGTGCATTTCGCGCCGCCTGCATCCGCGCGAAAAATATACGCGCGAGCAGAAAAAGACGCTGCTGATCGGCGGCATTGCCTGCGGCGTGATGCTTACCGCGGCCATCAACCTCCAGCAGTACGGCATGAAGGAGACGAGCGCGGGCAAGGCGGGATTTATCACGGCGCTCTACATCGTGCTCGTGCCGGTGTTCGGGCTGTTTATCGGCAAAAAGCCGGGCAAGCGCGTGTGGCTCTATGTGGCGCTCGCGGTGGCGGGGCTTTATTTTCTCTGCTTCACCGGCGGCGAGGGGTTCACGCTTGAGGGCGGCGATTTTTATGTCTTCCTCTGCGCCATCGCGTTCACGTTTCACATCATGGTCGTTGACCGCTTCGGCGAGAAGGTGGACAGCATCGAGCTTTCGTGCATTCAGTTCATCACGGTTTGCATTCTTTCGGGCATCGGCGCGCTGATCGCGGGCGAGCAGACCACGCTGGCAGAGGTCAAAGAGTGCCTGCCGTACATCCTGTACGTCGGTATTTTCACAAGCGGCGTGGGCTACACCTGCCAGATCGTCGCGCAGAAGGACGGAGACCCGACCATCGTGTCGCTGCTGATGAGTCTTGAGTCGTTTTTTGCGGTCGTCTCCGGCGTGATCTTCCTGCATGAGCGCATGAGCGCGCAGGAATACCTCGGCTGCGCGCTCATGCTCGCGGCGGTGCTGCTCTCGCAGCTGCCAGAGAAAAGCGCCAAAGCGGTTGAAAGCGGCAAAAAGGCGTGATATAATAAACCGATTTAACAAAATTGTGAAGGAAATGGACAGACTATCATGCGGATCAATATTTTAGGCGTTGGCTTTGATAATGTGACGATGGACGAGGCGCTTGCGCGCGGGGAAGAGCTGTTGTGCTCCGAGGGCGCGCACTATGTTGTCACGCCCAATCCCGAGATCGTGGAGACCTGCCGCGCGGACGCCGCGGCGAACGCCGCCGTCAACGGCGCGGATCTCGTGCTGCCGGACGGCATCGGCATCGTGTACGGCGCAAAAATCCTGCACCAGCCGCTCAGAGGGCGCGTGCCCGGTATCGAGTTCGGCACGGGCATGATCGAGCGCTGCGCCAAGCTCGGCAAGAGCGTTTACCTGCTCGGCGCGAAGCCGGGTGTTGCTGAGCAGGCGGCGGAAAATCTCAAAAACCGCTTTCCCAGCCTTGTGATCGCCGGCACGCACGACGGCTACTTTAAGGAGGATGCCCCCATTGCCGCGGAGATCAAAGCAAGCGGCGCGGACATGGCGCTCGTGTGCCTCGGCGCGCCCAAGCAGGAGCTCTTTATGGCGAAATATGGCGAGGCGACGGGCTGCCATCTGCTGATGGGCCTTGGCGGCTCGATGGACATCTTTGCGGGCGTCGCGCAGCGCGCACCGGAGTTCTACTGCAAGCACAATCTGGAGTGGTTCTACCGCCTCATCAAAAACCCGTCCCGCATCGGCCGCATGATGAAGCTGCCGCTTTTCCTTGTCCACGTTTCGGGGGAGAAGCGCAAATGAGCGGTAAGCTGATCGTATTTGAAGGCACGGACGGTTCCGGCAAGGCGACGCAGAGCAAGCTGCTCTTCGAGAGATTACAGCGCGAGGGCGTCGACTGCCGCAAGCTCAATTTCCCGCGTTACGGGGAAAAATCTGCCGCGCTTGTCGAGCTGTACCTCGGCGGGGCGTTCGGCACTCACCCGAACGATGTGAACGCCTATGCGGCGTCGACGTTTTACTCTGTCGACCGCTATGCGTCCTACAAGCAGGACTGGGGAAAATATTATGAGGCGGGCGGCTTGCTGATCGCCGACCGCTATACGACCTCAAACGCCGTGCATCAGGCCAGCAAGCTGCCGGACGGCGAGCGGGAGAAGTATCTCGACTGGCTGTTCGACTTTGAATACGGCCTGTTGGGTCTGCCCGAGCCGTCGCTCGTCTTTTATCTCGACGTGCCGACCGAGCTGACCGAAAAGATGATGCGTGAGCGCGAGCAGGCGACGAACACGAAGGCCGACATCCACGAGCAGGACGAGAATTACCTGCGCGCGTGCCGCGAAAACGCGAAAAAGGTCGTTGACCGCTGCGGCTGGCAGCGCATCGACTGCTCAAAAGACGGTGCGATGCGCACGGTCGAGGACATCCACGAGGAAATTTATCGCCGCGTGACGGAACTTTTGAAGGCTTGACCACGTCAAAGCTAAGTGAAAAGGGGACGCTCACGCGCCCCATCTTCACAGGAGGGGAGTGCCTTAGCAGCAGCAATCGCTGCTGCTGCCGCAGCCGCAGTTGTTGCTGCATCCACAGCCGCAGCCGCAGCCATTGCCGCACCCGCCGCAGCCGAACAGCACCAGAATGATGATGAGGATCAGCCACACGCAGCTATTGTTGTTATTGCACATTTTCGTTTCACCTCACTTGTCATGCCCTATCCTATGCGCGAGCGCGCAAAGGTGAGCCTGACCGCAGAAAAAAGGTGAGGGAATTTCAAATCAGCAAGGAGGAGCTATGAGCTACGAGGACAACTACGATCAAACCGCCCGCTGGGACGCCGAGAGCGTCCGCGAAGCGGAGCAGCGCACGCAGCACCGCTCCGCGCGCAGCAGCGCCGAGCGGCAGAAACTGAAAAAGAAAGGGCAGCGCCGCCGCTTTACACTGTGGCTCGCGTTCGTGCTCATCACGTCGGCGATTTTGGCCGGTGTGGGCTGGCTGCTGGCGAACGACATGTGCTCTTTCAATAAAGCGCCGGTCGAGACGACCATCGAGATCACGCGCGACGACAACCTGAACACCATCGCCACAAAGCTCCATGACGAGGGGCTTATCAAGTATAAGTGGTTCTTTAAGGCGTTCGGCAAGCTCCGCCACGCGGAGAGCCGCATCGGCATCGGCACCTACAAGGTCGACAGCGACATGGACTACGACGCGCTCATCAACCGCATGAGCAACAAGAACGCCTCGCTCACGGCGAATACGGTCAAAATTTCGATTCCCGAGGGCTACAACGTCCGCCAGATCATCGCGCTGATGGACAAGTACGGCGTCAACACGGCGGAAAAGCTCACCGACGCGGCGATGAATTCGGACTTCAACTATTCGTTCATCGACAACAACAAGAAGGGCGACCTGACGCGCCTTGAGGGCTATCTCTTCCCAGATACCTACGAGTTCTTCGTGGACGAGGACCCGACGCACGCACTGTCGAGGCTGCTTGACAACTTCAATACGAAGATGAGCGACGAGCTCATGCAGAAGGTGGAAGCCTCCGGCTATTCGCTCAGTGAGATCGTGACCATTGCGTCGCTCATCGAAAAGGAGACCGACGGCACCGACCGCGAGAACATCGCGTCCGTCATCTACAACCGTCTCAACAACGTCGGCGAGACGTACCACAAGTTACAGATCGACGCCTCACTGATCTACGGCCTTGGCGACAACTACACCGGTACGCTCACGAGCAGCGACTTAAATTACAACACGCCCTACAACCTCTCGATGTACGAGGGCTTACCACCCACACCCATCTCGAACCCCGGCCTCGCCTCGATCCAGGCGGCGCTCGAACCGGCGCAGACAAACTACTACTTCTATGCGCTCGGCAAGGACGGTGTGCACCACTTCTTCAAGACCTACGCGGAGCAT
>CALAAN010000374.1 GCA_937884915.1 uncultured Oscillibacter sp. | reverse complement strand
CCTCCCCCGACTATCCCCTGCAGAAAAAACGCCACAGCGTCGAATATCTGCGCACCATCCAGCATCTGCGAGCGCGCACGAACCTCTTCTCCGCGGCCTTCCGCGTGAGAAGCGCGGCGGCCTACGCCGTGCACGAGTTCTTCCAGAGCCGCGGCTTCGTCTACGTCAACACCCCCATCATCACCGGCTCCGACTGCGAGGGCGCGGGCGAGATGTTCCAGGTCACGACGCTCGACATGGAAAATCCGCCGAGAACGCCCGACGGCAAGGTCGATTACAGCAAGGACTTTTTCGGCAAGAAGACGAGCCTGACCGTCTCCGGCCAGCTCAACGCCGAAAACTTCGCCATGGCGTTCGGCGACGTTTATACCTTCGGCCCCACGTTCCGCGCCGAGAATTCCAACACCGCGCGCCACGCCGCCGAGTTCTGGATGATCGAACCGGAAATGGCGTTCTGCGACCTCGACGGCGACCTTGAGGTCATGGAGGCGATGGTCAAGCACATCATCCGCCGCGTCATGGAGCGCTGCCCGGACGATCTCGCGTTTTTCAACAGCTTTGTCGACAAGGGCCTGCTCGAAAGATTGCAGCACGTTGAAAGCTCCGACTTCGGCCGCGTGACCTACACCGAGGCCGTCAAGCTCTTAAAAGAGAGCGGCCAGAAATTCGACTATCCCGTCGAGTGGGGCATCGACCTCCAGACCGAGCACGAGCGGTATCTCACCGAGCAGATCTTCAAGCGTCCCGTGTTCGTCACGGACTATCCGCAGGAGATCAAGGCGTTCTATATGCGTTTGAACGACGACGGCAAGACCGTCGCCGCGGCGGACTGCCTCGTTCCGGGCATCGGCGAGATCATCGGCGGCAGCCAGCGCGAGGAGCGCATCGAGCTGCTCGAAAAGCGCATCCGCGAGCTCGGCATGAATCCCGAGGACTACTGGTGGTACTGCGACCTGCGCCGCTACGGCTCCTGCCGTCACGCGGGCTTCGGCCTCGGCTTCGAGCGCATGGTGATGTATTTAACGGGCATCGGCAACATCCGCGACGTGGAGCTGCATCCGAGAACGGTCGGCAACGCAGATTTCTAAAAACTTCAAAAAAGAGGGAGACACGTTGTGTCTCCCTCTTTTTTGAGAAGGATTGCGCTCCGCGGCAGCGCACGCGCCGTAGGCGCGCACGTTTGCGGAGCGAGAGGAGTAAAATCCAACGCACATGTCGTTGGATTTTACGATCAAGATCATTTCGCGTCTGCGGACGCGAAAATAGTCTGCGACACGTTGGCGGCAGAGAATTATTTGGTGGTAAATAGTTACAAATGGGAACAAAAGCGCGAAAGGCGTAGTCAAAAGAAATGAAGTCTGCT
>CALAAN010000373.1 GCA_937884915.1 uncultured Oscillibacter sp. | reverse complement strand
TCGAACGTGCCGAGCGATTCGAACCACTCCGTCGGCGTTTTGCCGTAGCGCTCGATGCACTCCTGCTGTTCGCGCGCGGTCTCGGCAAGGTGGATGTGCATGCGTCCGCCCTTTTCGCGGCAGAGATCGCTGTACGCCTTGACGATATGGCTCTTGCAGGTATACTCCGCGTGGATGGAAAAGTCAATGCGGATGCGCCCGTCCGCCGCGCCGTGGTACTTTTCAAAAAGCGCAAGCGATTCGGGGATCTGCGTGTTCTGCTCCACGGTCTGGTTTTCGTCAAAGCACTGCACGCAGCGGTTCAGGTTCGCCTTGATCCCCGCCTCTTCGACCGACCAGACGGTCTCCTCGGGGAAAAAGTACATATCGGAAAAGCTCGTCGTGCCGCCCGCGATCATCTCGAGCAGGGCAAAGCGGCTCGCCGCGGCGATATCCTCGCGCACAAGCCGGTCCTCGATCGGGAAGATGGCCTTAAAGAGCCAGTCCTGTAAAGGCAGCCCGCTGCCGATGCCGCGCATCAGCGTCATGGCGATGTGGCTGTGGCAGTTGATGAGTCCCGGGGCAAGGAGCTTGCCCCTCATGTCCTTTTCAAAGTCATAGGACTTTTCGGGCTTTTCTGTACCGATATAGTCGATCTTCGCCCCATCGACGCCGAGACAGGCGCCGTGCAGCGTTTCGTATCCGTTTTCCTTGCGCAGCAGAATGTCCGCGCCTTTCAAGAGTGTTCTCACAAAAGAGCCTCCTATCTGCATTTTATCTCATTATGCAGTCTAACACGCGTGCTTTCAGATTGCAACGGGCAAAAGGATTAAGTTTTTTTGTATTCTGACCATGTCGACAAAAATTTCTCATTTTGCAAGCTCAACTACTTAAAATTTCACTATTGAATTTCCTAATATAGCTGATTATAATTAGCGCATACTTTTTCTTAAGGAGTGAAACCGGTATGAGCAAAGTCTTTATTCCGCAGGACTACCACACCCCGCTGTCTGTCTATGAAATGCAGCGCGCCATCGAATTCATCAAGAGCAACTTTCAGGTCAATCTGAGCAATGCCCTCAATCTCCGCCGGGTTTCTGCTCCGCTGTTCGTGGATGAAAATTCCGGTCTGAACGACAACCTCAACGGCGTCGAGCGTCCCGTCTCCTTCGATATCCCCGATGTCGGCGCCAACGCTCAGGTCGTCCAGTCGTTGGCCAAGTGGAAGCGTCTCGCGCTCAAGCGTTACGACTTCAAGGTCGGCAAGGGCCTGTTCACCGACATGAACGCCATTCGCCGCGACGAAGAGGTCGACAACCTCCACTCCGTCTACGTTGACCAGTGGGACTGGGAAAAGGTCATCTCTGCGGAGGACCGCAACGTCGCTTACCTCAAGCGCACCGTGCGCGATATCGTCTCCGCCGTCAGCGAGACGAACAGCGCGCTGAGCATCGCCTTCCCCTCCCTTCACGTCAAGCTCCCCAGCGACGTTTTCTTCATCACCACGCAGGAGCTTGAGGACCTCTATCCCGACCTGACGCCCAAGCAGCGCGAGGATGAGATCTGCAAGCAGAAGGGTGTCGTCTTCCTGATGCAGATCGGCAAGATCTTAAAGTCCGGCATCAAGCACGACGGCCGCGCTCCCGACTATGACGACTGGGAGCTCAACGGCGATATCCTCTACTGGAA
>CALAAN010000372.1 GCA_937884915.1 uncultured Oscillibacter sp. | reverse complement strand
ACGACCGCCACGTCCGTCGCGTTCCTGCGCTCGCTCTCAACGGTCATCGTGCCGCTGCTCGCGGCGATCGTCTACCGGCAGAAGCTGCCGAAAAAGCTGCTGCCGGTCTATGTGCTCGTCGTCGTGGGCTCGTACCTTCTCTGCGGCATGGGCGGTCTGTCGGGCTTTGGCTGGGGCGAGGTGCTGTCTCTCCTCTGTGCCGTGCTCATCGCGGGTTCGCTGCTCTTCGGGCAGAAGAGTCTATCTTGCGTCAGCGCCACGACGCTCACGACCGTGCAGTCCGCCGCGGCGACAGTGCTGGCGCTCGTCTGCTCGTTTCTGTTCGAGGGCGGCATCCACGTGTCAAACGTCTCGCCGCTCGCGTGGAGCATCATCGCGTATCTCGCCATCCTCTGCACGTCGCTCGGTTACTTTTTGCAGAACAAGGCCATGTGCGCCATTTCAGCGCGCTCGGTCGCGCTGCTCCAGTGCCTGTGTCCGGTGATGACGGCTCTATTTTCCTTCCTGCTCCTGAAAGAAAGGCTCAGCGCGGCGGGGCTCTTGGGCTCTGCGCTCCTGCTCATTGCGCTGGCCGCGGCGACGCAGCTGCGCAGCGAAACGCCGGCAGAACGCATAAGAAAAAGCTGAGTGGAGTTCCACTCAGCTTTTCTTAACGATTTTCGTTCCGAATCATTATTCGGCTGCGACCTTGGACTCGATGACCTTGACCTGACGACCGTTGTAGGTACCGCATTCCGGGCACATTCTGTGAGGCTGGTGCAGAGCGCCGCACTTCGGGCACGCGACGAGCGCGGGAGCGGTGAGCTTCCAGTGAGAAGAACGTCTCTTATCACGTCTCTGACGGGATACTTTCCCCTTGGGGACTGCCATGTTGACACCTCCTTAAAGTTAAGCTGAATAAACAGCGTATTTATTGTTCCAAAAGTTTTGCGAGGGCTGCTAACCTGGGGTCGACTTCCTTTTTGCAGCGGCACTTCTCGTAATTGAGATTGACGCCGCAGCCGGAACACAAGCCCCTGCAATCCTCGCGGCAAAGGGTCTTGGTTGGCATGTTGAGGATGAACGTCTCCCGCGCCAGCTCGCTGAGATCAACGGTGCCGTCGTCCAGCAGCAGAATGTCGTCGTTGTCGTCTTCCTCCAGCTCCGAAGCGAGCATACACTCGAACGGAACCTTGTACGGAAGATCAAACGGCGCTCCGCAGCGGTCGCACACGGCGGAAAGCGTTGTAGTCAGTTCAAACCGCAGCCGCAGCATCCCCGCAATGTTCTCTGCCTGCCCTACCACTGAGACCGGCCGAACCGCAGGACACACGCCGCCGAAGTCCACATCAGAAAAGTCCTCTGTCAAGTCAAAGGGAATTCTGCCTCCGGGGGTGTTAATGATACGTTTTACGTCTAAAACCATGCTACACCTCGCAATGACACGAGTGATATTATAGAGTACGTTTTCTCGATTGTCAAATACTTTTTTCACGGCTGCGGCAAAAATTTTGACAGGATTTCTTTACTTTTTTTGCCCGCTATCGTACAATAGCAGAAAATCGCGCGCTGCGCAAGCGGAGGTGCCGCCCATGCGGGAGTTTCACATCGGAAAAAATGACGAAAATCAGCGGCTCGACCGCTTTCTCGGCAAGGCCATCCCCCTGCTCCCCGCGTCGCTCGCGCAGAAGTACATCCGCCTAAAGCGCATCAAGGTCAACGGCGCGCGCGCCCAGCGCGACCAGAAGCTCGTTGCGGGCGATGTTTTGCAGTGCTACATCAACGACGAATTTTTCGAGTCGCCGAGCGAGGAAAACGTCTATCTCACGATCACCACGCCGCGGCTCACGATCGTCTACGAGGATGAGAACATCCTGCTGCTCGACAAGCCCGCGGGAATGCTTGCCCACGCCGACGAGCACGAGAAGGTCAACACGCTCGTCAACCACATGCTCGCCTATCTCTACCAAAAGCGCGAGTGGAAGCCGCGCGAGGAGAACGCCTTCACCCCTGCCCTCTGCAACCGCATCGACCGCAACACCGGCGGCATCGTCATCGCGGCGAAAAATGCCGAGGCGCTGCGCATCCTGAACGACAAAATTCACGACCGCGAGATCGCCAAATACTATTTATGTATCGCCCTCGGCCGCGTCGAGCCGCCGAAGGGTAAAATCGAGTGCTTTTTGCGCAAGGACGAAAAGAGCAACACCGTCCGCGTCTATCACCGCCCCGTGCCGGACGGGCGCAGCGCCGTCACGCTCTACCAAACGCTTCAGACGCGCAGTGAACTGTCGCTGCTCGAGATCGAGCTGCTCACGGGCCGCACGCATCAGATCCGCGCAAGCATGGCCGACCTCGGCCATCCCCTGCTCGGCGACGGCAAGTACGGCGTCGGCAGCGTGAACCGCAAATACGGCGAAACGCATCAGGCGCTCTACTCCTACCGCCTGCGCTTCGACTTCCCCACCGACGCAGGCATCCTTGAATACCTGCGCGGACGCGAGTTCCAGGTCGACGAGGTCCCGTTTCAAAGAAAATACTTTGGTTAAATCATACAAGCGGAGAGCCTACAGCGGCTCTCCGCTGTTTTATTTTTGAAAAGTTCAAAATATTGAACTTTTTGTTAAATATACTCTTGCAATTTTGCACGTGCTGTGTATAATAGTCTCGGTTTAGCAAAAACTGACCAAAAGTTTAGTATATCGAACGAGGAGGCGTGTGTATGGACATTGGCAATAAGATCAAGCAGCTGCGAACGCGACAGGGACTGACTCTGGAGGAGCTTGCTAGCCGAAGCGAGCTCACAAAGGGGTTTTTGTCCCAGTTAGAGCGCGACCTCACCTCCCCCTCGATCGACTCGCTCAGCGATATCCTCGAGGCCCTCGGCACCAACCTCTCGGAATTCTTTCAGGAGGACAAAAACGACCAGTTCGTCTTCCGCTCCGAAGACTTTTTCGTCGACGAGCGCGAAAACTGCACCGTCAACTGGATCGTTCCCAACACGCAGAAAAACCAGATGGAGCCCATTTTATTGGAGCTTCCCGCCGGCGGTGAATCATTTGAGGTCGAGCCGCACAACGGTGAGGAGTTCGGCTACGTGCTCGACGGCAGCGTCATTTTAGAGTGCGACGGCGAGCGCAGCGTCGTGCGCCGCGGCGAAACGTTCTATCTCCACGGCAAAACGTTTCATTCCCTCAAAAACGAGCGCAAGACGACCGCGCGCATCCTCTGGGTCTGCACGCCCCCGCTTTTTTAACTACTATTCTATAAAATTGTGAGGATATCGGAAATGGCCGAAGAAAAGAAAAAGATCATTCAATTCAAGAACATCGTCAAGAGCTTCGAGGACGGTCAGGTCGTTCTCAAGGGCGTCTCGCTTGACATTTACGAAAACGAGTTCGTCACGCTGCTCGGCCCCTCTGGCTGCGGCAAGACGACGCTACTGCGTATCCTCGGCGGCTTTTTGCAGCCGAGCGAGGGCAAGGTGCTCTTCGACGGCGAGGACATCGTCAACATCCCGCCCTACAAGCGCGAAATCAACACCGTCTTCCAGAAGTACGCCCTCTTCCCCCACATGGACGTGTACGACAACATCGCCTTCGGCCTGACGCTCAAAAAGGAGCCGAAGGACGTCATCGAGCAGAAGGTCATGCGTATGCTGCGCCTGGTGAGCCTCGAGGACTACGCCCACCGCAACGTGACCGAGCTCTCCGGCGGCCAGCAGCAGCGCATCGCCATCGCCCGCGCGCTCGTCAACGAGCCGAATGTGCTGCTGCTCGATGAGCCGCTTGGCGCGCTCGACTTAAAGCTCCGCAAGGAGATGCAGCAGGAGCTCAAATACATCCAGCAGGAGGTCGGCATCACGTTCATCTTTGTCACGCACGACCAGGAAGAGGCGCTGACGATGTCCGACAAGATCGTCGTCATGAACGCGGGTGAAATTCAGCAGATCGGCACGCCGACTGAAATCTACCGCAACCCCGTCAACGAATTCGTCGCCAAATTCATCGGCGAGACGAACATCATCGACGGCGTCATGCTCGAGGACGACCTTGTCATGTTCGAGGACAAGAAGTTCGCCTGCCGGGCCCGCGGTTACAACAAGAATGAAAAGGTCGACGTCGTCATCCGCCCCGAGCACCTCGACATCGTCCCCCGCGCCGAGGGTATGCTCAAGGGCACGGTCAAGTCCCAGCTCTTCAAGGGCATGCACTATGAAACGATGGTCGAGACCCGCGTCGGTACGTCCATCACCGTGAAGATGCAGGTCTCGCAGGACCGCCCCGTTTACAACGAGGAAAAGGGCGAAAAGATCAGCGCGAACGCGTTCCTGCTCGACGTCGAGGACGTCGAAGAGCTCGACGACGCCAAGGTCGTCGCCCTTGCCTCCGCCGAGGCGTGGGACGCCGAGACCGAGGAGCCCATCTCCATCAAGACCGTCGAATACGACATCAAGCCAGAGACCGGCAACTACACCGTGACCTTCGCCACCGCGAACGGCACGTCCATCACCGTCAAGGTGCTCGTCGTGGCGCAGAACCGCGTCGAGAGCAAGGTCTATCAGGAAGAAATTTACGCGATGAACTTCTTCAAAAAGGTCGAGGACATCCAGGAGAGCATCGCGCTCGACACCGACCTTGAGACTTGGGCCAGCGCGTCGGCGTGGTCCCTCGAAGACGGCGAGCAGGTCGAGATCACGGACGTCAAGTACGACTTTGACCCCGAGACCATCACCCCGGGCGTTTACGACGTGACCTTCTCCACCGAGGGCTACGAGTACAAGGTCTCCACCACCCACGCCTTTGAAGAGGGCGAGCAGGTCGGCCTTGTCTTCCGTCCCGAGGACATCCACGTGATGAAGAAGGAGGGCCAGTGGTGAAGAGCTTTCGTTCCATGACTTACCCGTATATCGCGTGGATCATCGCGATCATCGTGGTGCCGATGCTTCTGATCGTGCTCTATGCTTTCACAACCTCGGGAAACTCGGTGCTGACGTTCCAGTTCACCTTTGAAAACTTCGCCCGTTTTGTCACGGACAAGGTCTTTATGGACGTGCTCCTGCGCTCGCTCTATATCGCGCTCATCACAACGCTCATCTGCGTCGTGCTCGGCTACCCCATCGCCTATGTCATCGCGCAGCGCGGCGGCCGCAGCAACACGATCTTGATCCTGCTCATCACCATGCCGACGTGGGTCAACATGCTGGTGCGCACCTATGCGTGGATGGGCATTTTACAGGACGAAGGCGTGCTCAACACCATCCTCTCGTGGTTCGGCATCGGCCCCGTGTCGATGATCCATACGAGCTTTGCCGTTATTCTCGGCATGGTGTATAACTTCATTCCCTTTATGATCCTGCAGATCCACACGTCCCTTGCCAAGATGGACAAGAGCCTGCTCGAGGCCGCGAGCGACCTCGGCGCGACGCCGGTGCAGGCCTTCCTGCGCGTCACGCTGCCGCTCTCGCTTCCCGGCGTCATCTCCGGCATTACGCTCGTGTTCCTGCCCGCGGTGTCGAGCTTCTTCATCCCGAAGCTCCTCGGCGGCGGACAGTACGTCCTCGTCGGCAACATCATCGAAACGCAGTTCCTCACCACCGGCGACTGGAACTTTGGCTCGGCCATCTCGCTCATCATGGCGGTCATCATCATGATCTCGATGTGGCTGACACGCAAGGCGGACGTCCAGGTCGCCTCGCAGGGAAAGGAGTGAGAAGCGCATGAAAAAGAAAACCTCCGTCGGCTCGAAGATCATCCTGACGCTCACGATGCTCTTCTTCTACCTCCCCATCCTCTATATCATCGTCTTTTCGTTCAACGATTCCCGCTCGCTGACAAAGTTCGGCGGATTCTCGCTCCGCTGGTACGAAAAGATGTTCGCCGACTCGACGATGATGGAGGCCGTGCTCTACACGGTCATCATCGCCGTCATCGCCACGGTCGTAGCCACAGTCGTCGGCACGATCACTGCCATCGGCTTATCCAAGTCGAAAAAGGTCGTGCAGAAGATGGTCGAGCGCATCAACGACCTGCCCGTGATGAACCCCGATATCGTCACGGCCATCTCGCTTCTGATGTTTTTCAGCGTCCTCACGGTCAAAAAAGGCTTCGGCACGCTGCTCATCGCGCATATCATGTTCTGTATCCCCTACGTCATGCTCTCCGTTACGCCGAAGCTCCGCTCGCTCGACCCCAACCTCATCGATGCAGCGATGGACCTTGGCGCAACGCCGTTTCAGGCGCTCACGAAGGTCATCGTACCACAGATCAAGCCGGGTATCGTTTCCGGCGCGCTCATCGCGTTCACGATGAGCTTTGACGATTTCGTCATCTCGTACTTCACGACGGGCAACGGCGTCAACAACATTTCGATTCTCGTCTACACGATGTCCAAGCGCGTCAATCCGTCCATCAACGCCCTTTCTACCATTGTTATCCTTCTCATTACGCTGGTGCTCGGCGTCGTGAACATCGTGCCGATCGTGCGCGAAAAGCGCGAGAAAGACGGCAAGGCGTCCCGCGGTATGAGCCGCAAGGCCATGGCTGCCGTCGCCGCCGTGCTGGTGCTGGCCATCCTCGGCGGCACCGTGGGCGCGAGCCTTTCCCAGCAGCACAAGAGCGCCGCGGCCGTCGAGAAGTATGGCAGCAACGTTTTGAAGCTCTATCTCCCCGGCGAATACCTCGGCGAGAATGTCATCTCCGACTTTGAAAAGCAGTACGGCGTGCGCGTTATCGTCGAGAACTTCGACTCGAACGAAATGATGTACACCAAGCTCATGGCCGGCGACCGCTACGACGTCATCATTCCGTCCGACTACATGATCGAACGCCTGATGAACGAGGACTTCCTCCAGCCGCTCGACAAGAGCATGATCCCCAACATGGAGAACATGTCCGACGCCGTGCGCGGCATGAGCTACGACCCCGACAACACGTACTCCATCCCTTACTTCTGGGGCAGCGTCGGCCTCGTTTATAACCACGAGAATGTCGATCCCGCCGTCGTCGAGAGCGAGGGCTGGGAGATCCTGCGCAACACCGACTACGCCGGTCACATCTACATCTACGACTCCGAGCGCGACTCGTTTATGATGGCGTTCAAGGCGCTGGGCTACTCGATGAACACCGAGGACCCCGATGAGATCAACGACGCCTATGAGTGGCTCTTGCAGATGAACAACACCATGTCCCCCGTCTACGTGACCGACGAGGTCATCGACGGAATGATAAACGGCTACAAGGATATCGCCGTCGTCTACTCCGGCGACGCGACCGTCATCCTCGACGAGAACGAGGATATGAGCTTCTGCATGCCGAATCAGGGCACGAACATCTGGTGCGACGCGATGGTTATTCCCAAGAATGCCGAGAACCCCAAGCTCGCCAACGAATTCATCAACTACATGCTCACCTACGAAGCCGCATTTGACAACACCGAAACGGTGGGTTATACTTCTCCCAACGCAGAAGTGTTTGAAGAAATGACCACGTCCGAGGACCTCTACGCCGAAAATGCCGCCTATCTTCCCCGCAGCGGCTATGAGAAGGACGAGATGTTCCACGACAACCAGGTGCTCATGCGCGAGCTGAGCAAGCTCTGGATCAAGGTCAAAGCTGCCAAGTAATTTCGCAAAGGAGTTTTTTAAAGATGAAAATCGGAGATACTTTTACCGTCAAAAAAGTCGTCACGGAAGACATGACCGCTGCCGCACTCGGCAGCGGCGGTCTGCCGGTGTTCGGCACGCCGTACCTCGTCGCCATGGTCGAAAGCGCCGCCTTTACCTATCTCCAGCAGGAGCTTCCCGAGGGCAAGAGCACCGTCGGAACCAAGGTCGAGGTCTCCCACGTCTCCCCCTCGCCCGTCGGCATGGAGATCACCGTCACCGTCGAGGTCACGGACATTTCCGCGAACGGCAAGATGATCGACTTCAAGGCCACCGCGACCGACACCGCCGGTCTCATCGGTGAGGGCGTGCATCAGCGCGCCGTCATCACCGTGGACCGCTTCATGGACAAGTGCCAGGCCAAGCTCGGCTGAATTTGTAAGGAGGAAACCTGATGCATTATTCGGGAGCCGTTTACCGTCCCCCCAGTGAGGCGCGCAGCCTCATCGTGCAGTGTACGCTCGGATGCAGCCACAATAAGTGCGCGTTCTGCTCAATGTACAAGGACAAAAAGTTTTCCATCAACCCCATCGAACAGGTGATCTCCGACCTCGACGAGGCGCGCGCCTACGGGCGCTATATCGAGAAGATCTTTTTAGCCGACGGCGATGCGCTCATCCTGCCGATGGACTATCTTCTGACCGTTCTCGACTATATCCGCGACCACTTCCCCACCTGCAAGCGCGTGGCGGCCTACGCAACGACCAAGGCCATCATGCGCAAGACCGACGAGGAGCTGCGCACGCTGCGCGAGCACGGCCTCGGCATCGTGTATATCGGCCTTGAGAGCGGCAACGAAGAACTTCTCAAAAAGTTCTGCAAGGGCGTCACGGCTGAGGAGATCGTCTTAAACGCCATCCGCTGCAAGCAGGCGGGCATCGCCACCTCCGTCACGGCCATCAACGGCATGGCGGGCGCGAACGGCGACTGGCAGGCCCACGCCATCGACACGGCGAAGGCCGTATCGCGCATGAATCCCGACTATATCGCGTTTTTGACGCTTCGCGTCTACTCGGGCACGCCGCTGCACGACTGGATCGCGAGCGGCGAGTTCAAGATGATGGAGCCGCCCGAGCTGATGCGCGAAACGCGCCTCTTTTTGGAGCACATCGACTCGGAAGGCAGCGTCTTCCGCTCGAACCACGCGTCGAACTACCTCCCCCTCGGCGGCACGCTCAACCGCGACCGCGAGGCGCTGATCCACACGATCGACGAAGCGCTCGACGGTAAGGTCAGACTGCGCCGCGCCGTCGAACTGGGGCTGTAAAACTATAAAAATAAAACCTGCCGCAAGGCAGGTTCTATTTTTTACGTGACACTTTCCCAGAAACGCTTGTGCTCCTCCGTGCCGCCGTCATCAAAAAACGCATGGAACGCTGCGTCCATCGCGCCGCGGCTGAAGTCGCTGTAAATGCCGACGGTCTCGATGCCCTCGTAGAAACGGACGTTCGCCGCGCTGTGGCTGGGTGCTTCATCGTAGGCCGTGGCCAGCGCTTTTGCGG
>CALAAN010000371.1 GCA_937884915.1 uncultured Oscillibacter sp. | reverse complement strand
TGGGGGATTCAAAGGGGGAGGTTCTCTTTTGAAAGAGAATCTCCCCCTTTGCCCCACGCAGTGCCACCGGCGCTGCGTCCCCTTCCGCATAGAGCGCAGGATATTTTCCTGCAATTTTTCTGAAAAAATGAAAGAAAAACAAAAAATGACTGACCCTTGATCGCGATTACTGAACTACGATCAAGGGTCAGCCATGATGAATATTTGGATCTCTCATATTCTGTTTTCTTTCCTTCCTTTCTTCAATGATCTGGCGCCGAATATCGCTTACTCCGGTTTCCACTCCTGCTATCTCAAACACCGCATTTGCGGCGGTTTTACCTGAATGACGGTACACATCAGAGAGTGCTGCGCGATGGATATGATCGGAACCATTTGGGATCGCCTTTGTGAAGATCACTTGTACATTGGTCTCACCCTTTCTGTGCTTAAAGAATAGCAGGAATGAGCACAAAAATCAAGCGGCGGAATGGATAAATATGCGGGCGATAATTTGTGCGCAGGGCTGATTATTCGAAAATCGGCAGAAAATGCTTGCAGTTCATCCGGCACTTTAGTATAATAAAGCTGTTAGGCCGCCTGAAAAGACGGCCTATTTCTTATTTTCGGAAGTACACGGCGTCCCACTCCCCGCTGTTGGGAACGAGCGGCGGCTCGATGACAAGGCCGCTTTTGCCGCCGCGCTTTCCCTCGACAAAGAGGAGCGAGGGCGCGGCGTCCGGTGATTTTGCGAGAAAGCGCAGGCGCTTGGGCTCGATGCCGTGGCCGCGCATGGCGCAGAGCACATCGGCGAGCCGCTCGGCGCGGTGGACGAGGGCGAAGCGCCCGCCGTAGCGCAGTACGCGCTGCGCCGCGGCGCAGACGTCATCCAGCGTACAGGAGGTTTCCTCACGCGCGATCCGGCGCGCTTCGCCCGCGGCACTCTCGCCACTGCCCGCGGGGAAATACGGCGGGTTTGAGATCACGTAGCCAGCGTTGCCGGCTCTCGGCAGAACGGAGACGTCGCGAAGGTCGCCCTCGTGGAAGGCGGCGCGGTTTGCCCAGCCGTTTTCCGAAAATGTCTTTCGCGCGAGCGCCATTGCGGGCGCGGAGAGCTCGACGCTTTCGATAAAAAGCGAGGGTTCGCGCGCAAGCAGCAGCGTGCCGAGAAGACCGATTCCGCTGCCGAGGTCGCAGACCGTATCGCCGCGAGACGGGCGGGCGAAGTAGGCGAGGCAAAAGCTGTCCGTCCCCGGCGGGAAGAGGGCGGTGTCGTAATAAAAGCAGGGGCCGTGCGGCCAGAGTTCGTCGCGTTTCTCCATGTGATGACCCTTTCTGATGATAAAAATAAGGACGCGCTTTCGCGCGTCCTTATTTTTTAAGTACCCTTAGACCTTAGGCCTGGGAGATGGCGCCGTTGGGGCAGGTATCCGCGCAAGTGCCGCAATCCAGGCAGGCGTTTGCGTCGATCTGATACTGGGTATCGCCCTGGGAAATAGCACCGACGGGGCAGACGTCTGCGCAAGCACCGCAGCTGACGCAGGCAGAGCTGATGTGATAAGCCATAATTAGTACCTCCATAAGTTGATGTCGTTATTATAGCATGTCAAAATGAAAATGCAAGAGTCTGAATGCAGGAAAATATTGAATTTTCTGTGTCATTTGCGGCGTTTATTTTTGAATAAAGCGGTCAAAAATGAGAGGACGAAACTGAAGCGGAGGATAGAGCGATGAATGACCGGAAATTCAGCCTGAAGGCCGAGCACGTGCTGCGCTGCGCGCAGGCGGCGGCGGGCGAGCTGGGGCATGGCTATGTGGGCTGCGAGCATTTGCTGCTTGCGATGCTGCGCGAGGAGGACGACGCGGCCTGCCGCGCGCTGAACGCCTCGGGCGTCTATGAGCCGGCGGTGCGCGAGCGGATGATCGAAAAGCTGGGCCGCGGCACGGCGGAAAAGTCGACGGTGCAGGGGCTCACGCCCCATGCGCGCTGCGCGGTGGAGCTGGCCGTCGGCGAGGCGATGCGCGCGGGAGGAGGAGAGATCGAGGCGGGGCATCTGCTGCTCGGCATTCTGCGCGACAGCGGCAATATGGCCGTGCGGCTGCTGCGCTCGCTGGGCGTGGACACAAAAAAGCTGTACAGCGACACGCTGCGCGCGATGAGTCTGTCGCCGCGCAAGCTCCCGCTGCCCGAAGTGCGCGCGAGCCGCGCGGAGGCGAAAAACGGCAAGACGCTCCTGGAATTCTCGCGCGACCTGACGTCGATGGCGCGCGAGGGGCGGCTCGACCCCGTCATCGGGCGGGAAAAGGAGATCGACCGCGCGCTGCGCATTCTGACGCGGCGGACGAAAAATAACCCCGTGCTCATCGGTGAGCCGGGCGTCGGCAAGACGGCCATCGCCGAGGGCCTTGCCGAAAAGATCGCCGCGGGCGACGTGCCGGAGGAGCTTTTGGACAAGCGCATCCTGCTACTCGACCTCTCGGGCATGGTGGCGGGGACGAAATACCGCGGCGAGTTTGAAGAGCGCATCCGCGCCGTGCTCGACGAGGTGCGACGCGACGGCAATGTCATTCTGTTCATCGACGAGCTGCACACCATCGTCGGCGCGGGCAGCGCCGAGGGGGCGGTGGACGCGGCAAACATCTTAAAGCCCGCGCTCGGGCGCGGGGAGATCCGCGTCGTCGGCGCGACGACGCTCGAGGAGTACCGCAAGTTCATAGAAAAAGACGCCGCGCTCGAACGAAGATTCCAGAGCGTGCAGGTCAGCGAGCCGGACGAGAAGCAGGCGCTGCAAATTTTGCAGGGCCTGCGGCCAAGGTACGAGGCGCACCACGGCCTTTCCATCGAGGACGAGGCCCTGCGCGCGGCGGTGACGCTCTCGAAGCGGTATCTCCCCGACCGCTTTCTGCCGGACAAGGCCATCGACCTTGTCGACGAGGCGGCGGCGAGCGTACGCATGGAGGCGCACAGCGCCTCGCCCGAGCTCAAAGCGCTCGAGGAGAAGGCAAGCGCCGCTGCGCGTGACAAGGAGGCGGCCATCCGCGCGCAGGACTATGAAAAGGCGGCGCGGCTGCGCGACGCAGAGGAGAGCTTCCGCACGCAGGCGGCAGCCGAGCGGAAAAAGCAGGCGCGCGATGCGGAAAAGACCGCCGTGCATGTGACGGCGGAGGATATCGCCGCTGTGGTGTCGAACTGGACGGGCATTCCAGTGACAAGGCTCAACGAGAGCGAAAGCGCGCGGCTTTTGACGCTTGAAGAAACGCTGCACGCGCGCGTCGTCGGGCAGGAGGACGCGGTACGCGCTGTGGCGCGCGCCATCCGCCGCGGGCGCGTCGGCGTCAAGGACCCGAAGCGGCCCGTCGGGTCGTTCCTCTTCCTCGGCCCCACGGGCGTGGGCAAGACGGAACTCAGCCGTGCACTTGCCGAGGCGGTGTTTGGCAGCGAGGACGCGATGATCCGCATCGATATGAGCGAGTATATGGAAAAGCACGCCGTCTCGCGCCTGATCGGCTCGCCGCCGGGCTACGTCGGCTACGACGAGGGCGGACAGCTGACGGAAA
>CALAAN010000370.1 GCA_937884915.1 uncultured Oscillibacter sp. | reverse complement strand
CCGCCTCTCTCACGCGGCGCACGGCCTTGGCAAGATCATCGTACTGCTCAGGGCGCAGGGACTGCGCGCCGTCGCACAGCGCGTGGATGGGATCATTGTGCACCTCGATGATGAGGCCGTCGCTGCCGCAAGCGGCAGCGGCCAGCGCCATCGGGCGCACAAGGCGCGCGATGCCGGTCGCGTGGCTCGGGTCGACGATGACGGGCAGGTGCGTCAGCTCCTTGAGCATCGGCACGGCCGCAAGGTCGAGCGTGTTTCTCGTGTAGTCGTCGTAGGTGCGGATGCCGCGCTCGCAGAGGATGACCTGCTCGTTGCCGCCGGCCATGATGTACTCTGCGCTCATCAGCAGCTCCTTGAGCGTGCTGGCAAGGCCGCGCTTTAAGAGGATTGGCTTTCTCAGCCTGCCGAGCTCGCGCAGCAGGTCGAAGTTCTGCATGTTGCGCGCGCCGACCTGAATGACGTCCACATCCTCAAAGAGCGGCAGGTAGTTCGTCCCCATGATCTCAGTGACGATAGGAAGGCCGGTCTCCTGACGGGCAATTTTCAAAAGCTCGATGCCCTCAGCCTTCAGGCCCTGAAAGTCATAAGGAGAGGTGCGGGGCTTGAACGCGCCGCCGCGCAGCATGTTCGCGCCCGAGGCCTTCACGGCCTTGGCGACCGCGACGATCTGCTCTTCGGATTCGACCGAACACGGGCCCGCGATCATGCAGAAGTTGCCGCCGCCGACCTTGACGTCGCCCACCTCAACGATCATGTCGTCGGGGTGGAACTTGCGGTTGCAGCACTTGAAGGGCTCGGTCACGCGCTTGACGGAGTCGACGATGCTCAAACTCTCGATGAGGTCCATGTCGACGCGCGCCGTGTCGCCGATCAGGCCCAGCACGGTCTGATATTCACCCTCGGAAATGTGCACGCCCAGGCCCTGATTCTTGAGCCAGTTGATGAGCTGCTCGCGCTTGTCCTGTTCAGCGCCGCGCTTGAGTACGACGATCATAATAATTTCCTCCTTATTGACCGTGAAATATCGCCACAACGAAAAAATGCGGCACAGGTCTAACCTGTGCCGCATCAAGCAATCTCCTGTTCAGAGCCTCTTTTGCATCTTTGCATCACAAATTAGCCTTACTACGAATCCATAGTAAAGTAATAATAGTATGCAAAAACGAAAATGCTCTTCATCAGTGTTGTTTCTCCCGTTCGTGGAACTTTGTTGGTCTCAGTATAGGAGCCTTAACCGCAAATGTCAACCGACAAATTATACAAAACGGATGGGTTTTGCTTTACTCTGCTCAAGTGTTTTGACAACTTTCGCCGTTCACACGCCCGCGCCCTCGGCCTTGTCGGTCTCGCGGCGCTCTTCGATGGCCTCTTTCAGGATGATGTCCTTGACCTTCATCAGCCGGATCGTGTTGGCGCGCTCGTTTTCGTCGAGCTTCATCGTGATATACTTGATGCTTTGCTGCATCTGCGGGATCTTGACGTATTCGAGCGCGTTGACGCGCCGTCTTGTGCGCTCGATCTCAGCGGCGAGTAACTGCGTGGCCTTCTCGACCTCGGCAAGGCGGAGAAGATCGGGTAAAATGTCGCCAAGCTCGCGCACGGCGTCGTCGAGCTCACCGCTCGTCTGGGCAAAGCCGTACGGATAAATATTCCCGCCGTCCTCGCTCGCGAGCTTGAACTCATAGCGCGGCACCTCGACGCTCATCACGTTCTCCGTGCCCGTTTCGAGCGAAACGCTCTGCTTGGGGCACAGCAGCGCCTGTTCGAGCATCTCCGGCGACATCAGCGCGCTCGCCACGGTGAACGAGCCGTAGGCCTTTGTGAGCGACTGCTCCACCTTCTGCCGCAGCGCCAGATCCTCGCGCACGACCTCCATGAACTGCTTCATCAGCTCGTCGCGCTTGTCCTTGAGAAGTTTGTGCCCACGCTGGGCGGTGCGCAGCCGCCCCTTGAGGCGCGTGAGCTCCATGCGGGTGGGATTTACAGTGGTCGTAGGCACTTTTCTCCCCCCTTACTCTTCCTTTTTGAGATACTTGTCGATATACTCCGGCTTAATGCGCTTGAGCTCGCTGCGCGGCAGGAGGGAAAGTAACTCCCAGCCGAGATCGAGCGTCTGCTCGATGGAGCGGTTCTCGTCCGTACCCTGCGCGACGTAGCGCTTTTCAAACTCGTCGGCAAACTTGGCGTAGAGAAGGTCGGTCGGGCTCAGCGCCGCCTCGCCGAGGATGCTCATAAGCTCCTTGTTCTCCTTGCCGGTTGCATAGGCCGCGAAGAGCTGGTTCATCGTGCCGGAGTGGTCCTCGCGCGTCTTGCCCGCGCCGATGCCCTTGTCCTTGAGTCGTGAAAGGCTCGGCAGCACGTCGACCGGCGGGTTGATGCCGCGGCGGTACAGCTCGCGCGAGAGGATGATCTGGCCCTCGGTGATATAGCCCGTCAGGTCGGGGATGGGGTGGGTCTTGTCGTCCTCTGGCATCGTCAGGATGGGGATCATCGTGATGGAGCCGTCCTTGCCCACCTGACGGCCCGCGCGCTCGTACATCGTCGCAAGGTCGGTGTAGAGGTAGCCGGGATAGCCGCGGCGGCCGGGGACTTCCTTCTTCGCCGCGCTGATCTCGCGCAGGGCCTCGGCATAGTTTGTGATATCCGTCAGAATGACGAGCACATGCATGCCGCAGTCGAACGCCAGATATTCCGCGGCGGTCAGCGCCATGCGCGGCGTCGCGATACGCTCGACCGCGGGGTCGTTGGCAAGGTTTGTGAACAGCACCGTGCGATCGATGGCGCCGGTGCGCTTGAATTCGTTGACGAAGAACTCAGATTCTTCAAACGTGATGCCGATGGCGGCGAAGACGACGGCGAAGTTGCTCTCGCCGTCCAAAACCTTCGCTTGTCTCGCGATCTGCGCGGCCAGCTGCGCGTGCGGCAGGCCCGAACCGGAGAAGATCGGCAGCTTCTGCCCGCGCACGAGGGTGTTGAGGCCGTCGATGCTCGAAATGCCAGTCTGGATGAACTCGTTGGGATAGTTGCGCGCCGCGGGGTTCATCGCAAGGCCGTTGATGTCGCGGTGCTCGTCGGCGATGATCT
>CALAAN010000369.1 GCA_937884915.1 uncultured Oscillibacter sp. | reverse complement strand
AATCGTAGTGATTTCAGGGCTTTTCCGTATGGTGCGCGGTACAGGACTCGAACCTGTGACCCCATGCACGTCAAGCATGTGCTCTACCAGCTGAGCTAACCGCGCGAATCGAACAGTGATATACTACTATATCCGCATCTTTTTGTCAACACCTTTTTTCAAAAAGTGTGGATTTTTTCTTTCCCCCGTGAAGAGACTGTTTATAGCATACGCTAAGACCTCCCCGATGTAAAGAGGGGAAAATAGCAGAAATTCGCCGCCGTTTTTCATCTATTTTTCTGCGGCCGCTTTCCTTGTCAAGCCGCCGCGCGTTCTATATAATAGGCGTATATTATGTGTAAAATGAAAATGGGGTGCTTTTATACGATGGGACAAATCGGTTTTGACAACGACAAATACCTTGCCATGCAGTCCGCGCACATCCGCGAGCGCATCAGCAAGTTCGGCGGCAAGCTGTACCTGGAATTCGGCGGCAAGCTCTTTGACGATTTTCACGCCTCGCGCGTGCTGCCCGGCTTCCAGCCCGACAGTAAGATCCGCATGCTCCAGCAGCTGCGCGACGATGCAGAGATCGTCATCGCGGTCAACGCGAACGACATTGAGAAGAACAAGGTGCGCGGCGACCTCGGCATCACCTACGATGACGACTGCCTGCGCCTGATCGACGCGTTCCGCTCGCTCGGCCTCTACGTCGGCGGCGTGTGCATCACGCAGTACGCGGGGCAGAACGCGGCGGACGCCTTCATCAAGCGTCTCAACACGCTCGGCGTCCGCAACTACCGCCACTACCCCATCGCGGGCTACCCCTCCGACGTGGCCCACATTGTGAGCGACGAGGGCTTTGGCCGCAACGACTATATTGAGACCACGCACTCGCTCATCGTCGTCACCGCGCCGGGTCCCGGCAGCGGCAAGATGGCGACCTGCCTCTCCCAGCTCTATCACGAGCACAAGCACGGCGTTTCCGCGGGCTACGCCAAGTTTGAGACCTTCCCCATCTGGAACCTGCCGCTCAAGCACCCCGTGAACCTCGCCTACGAGGCCGCGACCGCGGACCTTGACGACGTGAACATGATCGACCCGTTCCACCTTGAAGCCTACGGCGAAACGACCGTGAACTATAACCGCGACGTGGAGATCTTCCCCGTCCTGCGCGCGATCTTCGAGCGCATCTCCGGCAAGTGCCCCTACCAGTCCCCCACCGACATGGGCGTCAACATGGCGGGCAACTGCATCATCAACGATGAGGTCTGCCGTCAGGCCTCGCGCATGGAGATCCTGCGCCGCTATTACGCCGCGCAGGTCGATGTCGCGCGCGGTATTGCCGACGCCTGCCAGCTCAGAAAGCTCGAGCTCGTCATGCAGCAGGCGGACGTGACGCCCGACCTCTGCCCCGCCGTGGTGGCTGCCAGGCAGAAGGCCGAGGAGACCGGCGCGCCTGCGGGCGCGATGGTGCTGCCCGACGGCCGCGTCGTCACGGGCAAGACCTCGTCGCTTCTCGGCGCTTCGGCGGCGCTGCTCTTAAACTCTCTCAAGGCCATGGCCGGTATCCGCAGCGACATGAACCTCATCTCGAATCAGGTCATCGAGCCGATCTCGGCGCTCAAAATTCAGTCGCTTGGCCACCACAACCCGCGCCTGCACTCTGACGAGGTGCTCATCGCGCTGGCAATTTCGGCGCTGACCAATCCTCTCGCCGACATGGCGCGGGAGCAGCTTGGCTCGCTGCGCGGCTGTGACGCGCACTTCTCCGTCATCATCTCGGAGGAGGACATCAAGCTCTACAAGCGCCTCGGCATTCATGTCAGCTGCGAGCCGAAGTATGAATCCAAGCGCCTCTATCACAAATAATTCGGAGAAAGCAACATCATGTCTAACGAAAAGAATCTTCCCTATGCCGTCGTCTGCGGCGGCGTGAACATCGACATCGGCGCGCACTCCTTTGCGCCGCTCCGTGCAAAGGACTCGAACCCCGGCAAGGTCGAGCTGAGCCTCGGCGGCGTGGGGCGCAACATCGCGCACAACATGCGCCTGCTCGGCGTGCCGACGTATCTTCTGACCGCTGTGGGCGGCGATTCGCGCGCGAGTCAGGTCGAAGAGAGCTGCAAAGAACTCGGCATCGACCTTTCGCACGCGCTGCGCATGCCAGACGGCCGCACCTCGACCTACGTGTTTGTCGGCGACAGCGGCGGCGAAATGGCCGTGGCCGTGGCCGACATGGAGATCTGCGAAAAGCTGACGCCGGACTACTTCGCCTCGCAAAAGGCGCTGCTCGACGGCGCTGCCGCGGTGGTCGTGGACGCGAACCTGCCGCGTGAGTCCATCGCGTACCTTGTCGAGCACTGTGCCGCGCCGCTCTTCGTCGATCCGGTGTCCACCGTCAAGGCGGAAAAGCTCCAAGGCTTACTTAGCCATGTCCACACGCTCAAGCCCAACCGCATTGAAGCCGAGCTTCTCTCCGGCGTGAAGATCACGGACGACGCGACGCTCCATCAGGCCGCGCAGGCGCTGCTCGATCAGGGTGTGCAGCGCGTGTTCCTGTCGCTCGGCGGCGACGGCGTGTTCGCCGCGCAGCAGGGCGAGACGCACTTAGAGCCCATCTGCAAGGCCGAGATGCGCAACGCCACCGGCGCGGGCGACGCGATGATGGCATCCCTCGTCTGGTCGTTCCTTGCGGGCCGTAACCTCGCCGAGAGCTGCGCCGCCGGTACCGCCGCCGCGGCCATCGCGGTCGAAAGCGAAGAGACCATCAACCCGAACATGAGCGCCGAGGCCGTTCTGGCCCGCGCCGCGAAGTAAACTTAATTGAATTGTGATAAAAAAAGGGCCGTCCGCTCGGACGGTCCTTTTTTGCTTATTTTCTCAGATCCAGCAGCATTGCGACGTGGCGATAGAGGCTCCTCTTGATAGCGGGGGGCATGCAGGCCTCTTTGATCGGCATGGCGAGCTTTCTGAGCTCGTCCTCGGCCTGCGCGATGACCTCGTCATCCGTGGCGTCGGAGTCGATCTTCGCCGCCGTCTCGGCCATCACGACCGGATGGGGCGCGACCGCGCCCGCGACTAAACGCGCGGGGCGCTTGCCGCCGCAGCGGAGCGCGAAGTTGATGATCGGGAAGTCGATCGTCGTGCGCATGGCGTACTTATAAAAGCCGCTGCGCTCGCCCTCTTCCGCCGCGGGGACGAAAAAGCGCGTGACGAGGATGGGCAGATGTTCGCCGCAGGCAAGGCCGTTGGCCACGCTGTGGCGCTCGATGAGGGACATTAGGTCGGTGCGGCGCGTCTCGCCGTTCTCGATGTACTCGACCTCCGCCTCGTAGGCGATCAGCGCGGTGGCGACGTCGGAATAGTAGATCGCGCGGCAGACCGGCGAGTTCGGGATCTGGTGGCAGATGCTGCCGCCGGTCTTGAAGCAGTAGGCAAGGCCGCTGCGCCACAGGTGCGGCTGGTTGAAGTAGATGCAGCGGCGGTCCTGCATGATGTTGCCGCCGACGGTGGCGATGTTCCTGATCTGCGGAGACGCCGTCAGCGATGCCGCCTGCGCGATGGCCGCGTAGCGGCTGTTCAAAAGCTCGCTCTCGGCAAGCTCGGTGAGCGTCATCGTTGCGCCGATGATGAGCTCGCCGTCCTTTTCCTCTAAGACGTGCAGCTCCGGAATTTTCTTCAGGAAGACGAAATCCTTGTCGTCGCGCACCTCGTTTTTCAGCAGCGGCATGATGTCCGTGCCGCCGCCGATATAGGTCGGGTGCTCGGCGGAGACGACGTCGTGTAAGCTCGATAAAACCTGTCCGCTCATTTCACATTCCCCCTCTCGGTCGGCAGGATGGCAAATTTGTCGCACAGCGGCAGGCTGTTGATCTCAATGCCGCTTGCACGGCGCACCGCGTTCACGATGGCCGGCGCCACGGGCACCGTGGCGAGCTCGCCGACGCTCTTCGCGCCGTGCGGGCCGTAGGGGTCATGGCTGTTGACCATATCGACATACGTGCGCGGCATGTCGCCCATCTGCGGGATGCGGTAGTGCAGGAAATCGGTCGACAGCGTGCGGCGCGAGCGCGGGTTGATCTCCATGCGCTCATAGAGCGCGTAGCCCACGCCCTGTGCGATGCCGCCCTCGAGCTGACCGGCGACGGTCAGACGGTTGATGGGCGTGCCGACGTCCACGACCTCGATGATGTCCATGAGGCGGATGGCGTTGAGCTTTTTGTGGTATTCCGCCTTGACAAAGCAGACGGAGAACGGGTTCGGGCAGGCCGCGGCCTTGTAGGTGCCCGCGCCGATGGGCACACTGCCCTTGGGGTCGAACAGAATCTTGCGCGCGGCGTCTTCAAAGCTCAGCTCGAGCTCCTCGCTGCCGCTGATACAGTAGCGGTGGTCTTTTTCCTTCACCGTACAGCCGTCGTAAATGACCTTGAGCTGCTCGATCATCTTCTTTTTCAGATCGTCGCAGGCGAGCTTGACGGCGTTGCCGCAGATAAACGTCTGGCTCGAGCCGAACGTGCCGGTATTGTAGGGCGTCAGGCTCGTGTCCGCCGCGGTGATCTGCACGCTGGAGAGGGGGATACCGAGGCATTCCGCCGCGATCTGGCTCTCCATCGTCTCGCTGCCCTGACCGATATCGGCAGAGCCGACGAGCAGATGCACGGAAGCGTCGGCGTTGAGCATGACGACCGCGCCGCTCAGGCCTTCCTTCGAGGACGGGCCGGAGCCGTGGCAGCTGAAGGAAATGCCCCAAGCCTGACGGATGTTGTCGTCGTCGATGAGAGGCTCCTTCTCGTCGATCTCCTTCTGGATCTGCTGGCAGCGGCGCGCGCAGTCCTCAATGCCGTTGCTGCTGACGGGGATACTCGCGCAGGGGAAGCACTCGCCCACCTGCACGTGGTTCATCAGGCGGAATTCGACGGGGTCCATATCGAGCTTCTGCGCGAGGCGGTCCATCAGGATCTCGCGGCCGAACGTGAGCTGCGTGTTGCCGTAGCCGCGGAACGCGCCGCCCGTCACATGGTTCGTAAAAACGCTCAGGCCGACGAACGAGTAGTTCGGCACGTTGTACTGCAATTTACGCGCGGCGGCGGCCACGACCGTCGGCGTGTGGGTGGTGTAAGGACCGGCGTTCAGGCGGAACGTCGTATCGAAGAGCTGCAGCTTGCCGTTTTTATCCGCGCCGATGCGAAGATCAACGTCGGAGGCGTGGCGCACGACGGAGTAGAAATCCTCCTCGCGCGAATAGAGCAGCTTCACAGGGCGCCCCACTTTGCGCGAGATGAGCGCCGCGGCGTGCTGGGCGTGCAGCTGCTGGCGCGCGCCGAAGCCCGCGCCGACGAGCGGCTTGATGATGTGCACGTCGACTTCCTTAAGGCCGAAGAGCTCGGCCAGAATGCGGCGCTCCTGGAACACCGTCTGCGAGCAGCTGTAGATCGTCATGTGCTTGCCGTCGCTGAAGTCGCAGATGCAGCAGGTCAGCTCGATCATCGTGTGCTGCATCGGCGGCGTGACGAAGTGGTCTTCGAGAATGATGTCGGACTTTTCCTCGCCCACGGCGACATCGCCCTGCGACACCTCGCGCCGCTGGACGACGTTCGTGTCGGAAAGGTGCGGCTGCATCGCGGGCGCGTTGTCGGCGAGCGCGGCCTTGACGTCGAGGATCGGCGCAAGGTTCTCGTATTCGACCTTCACCGCCTCGGCAGCGGCGCGGGCAGCCTCTTCCGTCTCCGCGGCGACGACGGCCACGCGGTCGCCGATGGTCAGCGGCTCGGTCGTCAGCACCTTTTCATCCGCCATCAGAAGCGGAGAGGGCGGGTTGCCCGAGCAGTTGAAGTAGGCCTGCGGGGCCTCCTCCGGCAGGGCGCAGCCAAGGTATCCGGGGACCTTTTCCGCCTCGCTCACATCGATGCTCAAGACTTTAGCATGGGAATACGGGCAGCGCACGAGCGCGGCGTAGGCCATGTTGGGAAGCACGAGGTCGTCGGTGTACTTGCCGCGGCCCAGTGCCTTATCCATGGACTCAAGACGCGGCGTGGCGTGGTTGACAATGTCGAAATGATGCTGCTCCATCACTGCTGTGCCCCCTTTCCGTTCGCGTACTGGTCAATGACCCTGGAGGCCGCGACGATGGCCTCCTCAATTTTCGTGTAGCCCGTGCAGCGGCAGAGGTTGCCGGACATGGCCGCGTGGATCTCCTCGCGCGTGGGATGGGGATCGCGGTCGAGCAGCGCCTTGGCCGCCATGATCATTCCGGGCGTGCAGTAGCCGCACTGGATGGCGCCGGCGTCGATAAACGCCTGCTGCAGCGGGTGCGGCTGATCGGCGGTGCCGATGCCCTCGATGGTCTCGACCGTGCTGCCGTCCGCCTCCATGGCAAACACGCAGCACGAGTTGACCGCGCGCCCGTCCATGATGACTGTGCAGGCGCCGCATTCGCCAAGGTCACAGCCCTTTTTCGCGCCCGTCAGATGCGCGCGCTCGCGCAGCACGTGCAGAAGCGTCTCCTGCGGCTCCACCGTGAACGCGCGGCTCTCGCCGTTGAGCGTCAGGTGGATCGTGTGGTTGTTTTCAAGCATGATGTTCTATCTCCTGTGCAGAATTTGCTGTTTGTTCCGTATTGGCCTTATTCTCCCGTTTCTGCCGCTCCGTGAGCTGCGACAGATACTGCTCGTCGACCGGAGAATAGGCGTCGCGCAGCAGCATTTTCGACTGCTGTAAATAAATAGACACGTCTTTATTCAGATATCGTCCAAAAACAGCCTGAATGTCCGGTGAATCCTGCATTTGCAGGCTGATTTGTGCAAACATGCGGTTCAGCACGCCCACTTCGTAGCAGCTGCCGAGCCGCTGGGCGTAATCGTCCGCCTTGATGAAAAGGCTCAGCGCCTTGCGGTACTCGCCCTGCTCAAAGCAGAGGTAGCCGTAGTAGGCAAACGCGATGCCGCGACCCCACATCAGCTCCACCTTGTTGAACTGGTCGACCGCCTGCGAGAGGTATTCGTCCGCGCTTTCGAGGTCGCCCGCGTCCAGCGCGGCCTGACCGGCGTAGGTGTAAAACGTCGCAATGCCGCCGGTGAGAAAGTTCTCCGTGCAGATGGAGATGGCGCGTGTGTAGTACTTCATCGCCTCGCCATAGTGCATGCGGTTGCGCTCCACCTCGCCAAGCCACGCGTACGAGGCCGCAAGGTTGAAGAGGTATTTGTCCTTTTCGCCCGAGCGCTCGAAGATCTCGATCGCCTGCGTGAGCGAGGCGTAGCCCTCCTCGATGCGGCCCGACATGATCGAGCAGAGGCCCGACAGGCGCATCCAGATGGCGCGCTCTTCGGCCTTGCCGTCGTCGCCGAGCACGGCGAACGCCTTTTCGACGACCTCGTGCATCTGCTTGGTCTCGTAGCGGTCGATGTAGATGCAGATGAGCTGGCGATAAGCCTTAATCATGTTGTTGCGGCACTGCTCGCTGTCCGAATCGCGGTTGAGCTCGATGAGCGTGCGGATGTACGGCTCGCCCTGCGAATACTCCACCTTGCGGATGTGGAAGCGGCCCATCATGTGGTAGTAATCCGACAGGAAGCCGTGCTTGTCGCTCTCGTCGAATTTGCTCTGATTGGCCTGCACCTGCGTTTGGATGTCCTTGAGAATGCGAAGGATGCCAGCTTTATCCGACGAGTCGAGCTGGAGATCGTTTTCCGCGTCCGCCGGCAGCGTCTCCCCGCCGAGCACCGGATAGTACTCGTGGGACAGATTCAAATAGTTGTAAACGTACTCGACGTAGTACTTGAGGTATTTGCGCTCGTTGCCCGCGCGCTTGCTGTGGTACATGAGCTTGGTGTAGAGCGCGTTGTCCGCGCTCGTGCCGCTGAGCCTGCTCTCAAGGCAGCAAGAGATCTTTTCGTGCAGGATGCGCCGCTTGGTGAGCGAAAGCTCGCCGTAAACGTATTCGAGGATCTTCTGATGGCTGAACTGGAAAGCAACGCTCTCGGCGCGGATGACCTCGCGGATGAGCTTTTTATCGATGAGCTTTTCCAAAATCGTGATGAGCTCGTACTCCTCTTTTCCCGAAAGCGCGCACATCAGGTCGAACGACGCGCCGTCGAAGAAGAACGAGAGCAGATCAAGGATGCTGCGCTCCTCTGACGGCAGCGACATGATGCGGATGCGGATCGTGTCGCGCATGTTCGGCGTGATATCGGCCACCGAACCGTTGAACTTGAGATTGTTGACCGTCTCAATGATGAAAAAGGGATTGCCCTCGGTCTCGCGAAAGAGCTGCTGGCGCAGCGCCGGCGTGGAAAAGCGGTCCGGCAGCAGAAGGTCTGCGAGCTGCCCCGTTTCATCCACGGAAAAGCGCGGCAGCTGGAGCTCGGATAAAAAGCGCGCGGCCTTCATCTCCTCCAAAAAGCTGCCCACATACTGGTGCCGCTCGTCGCGGACGCCGAAAAGGAACAGAATGCGGTGGTTTTTGTCCGAGGTCAGGATGTCGCGGATCAGCGAGATCGACACACTGTCCGCCCACTGGAGATCGTCAAAGTAGAAGATCATCCGCTGCGCGTGCGACAGGCGCATCAGCGCGTAGGTGATCGCGCGCAGGTTGCTGCTGCCGCTCTCAGTCGTGATGTCATCCTGGTCGATGGCTTTTTCCAGATCGACCTGCCAGAGATACGGGAACGCGCGCGACACCGCCGCCCGAAAGAGCGTCGCGTCCGCGCCGCTTGCGCGATTTTTAAGGTCCCGCCCCAGCTGCTCGAAAATGTTCTGCCAGGGCTTTAGGACGTAGTTTTCCTCGGCGCGGTAGCAGCAGGTCTCGTAAATGGCCGCCTTCGTCTTTCCGATCGAGGAGAGCACCGTTTGGAAGAGCTGCGTCTTGCCGATACCGGCCTCGCCGGTCACGGCGAGGCTGACCGCGCCGCGGCCCTCGGAAAATTGCAGGATGTCGTCTACGAGCTTCCCGCGCTCTTCCTCGCGGCCCATGAACGGGCCGTTGTCCTTTTCGCTCTCCGGCGAGGTGATGCTCTCCTTTTGCGAGAGCACGTGCAGCACGCTCTTGTTGCGCTCCTGCCGGATGTTCTGCACGAGGGCGGTGATCTCTTCGCTCGGCGACTGGAACAGCTCTTCGGAAAGCAGCTTTTCGAGCCTGTCGTACAGCGCCACCGCCGAGGAATACTCGCCCCGCGCGCGGTAAATTTCAATTAAGTAGATATAGCCGAACTCGTCAAACTCGTCGAGCGCCATGAGCTTCTGGCATTCCAGCTCGCAGTCCTTGTAGCGTTCGTCCTGAAACGCCGCGACGATGGACTACTTGAGCCGCTCCTGCAATAGACCGCGGTAGTGCTGGCGATTGTTGAGCAGCCATTCGTTGTAGTATTCGTTGTCCTTAAGATAGAAATTTTCGAGAAAGTCGCCCGCGTAAAAGCTGAAATCCGTCAGATTTTTGTCGTTAAAGCGGTCGATGTCCAGATCGATCCTGATCTCGGGGTTGATCTGAATGACATTTTTCGACGCGCCAATAAGAAAATCGCGGCCGAGCTCGCGCCGGATCACATAGATGGCGTTGCGCATGTTGGACTGCACCTTGTGCTCGTCCGCGCTGTCGCCCCAGATGATGTCGGCGAGCTTGGGGCGAAACGTCTCCTTTTCGACAAGAAGATAGTACACCAGCGCCTCGGCCTGCTTGAACGGCAGGCTGACCGGGTTTCCGTCGAGCAGGATGCGTCCTGCGCCAAGAAGTTCGGCAGAGATCTTTTGCATCAGGCTTTCTCCTTTCTTCCCAGGATGATTCCCTTTCTCCGCTGCCCCGTTTCATCGGGTACAGCATTTGTCATTATAGTATAATAGCTATTTTTCACAAGAGCAAGCGTTTAATTCGCGTCGAATCCATTCAACTTTTGTGCATTATGTCCCAAAGCGACCGGTACGCGGGAACGCACCGGTCGCTTTGGGTTGTGTGGAGAAGATGAGATGCTTTTACAGCTCGCCGACCGCTGCTTCCACAGCGTTCAGCAACTCGTCGGATTCGATGAGGCTGATCGTAGCCTTGGACTGATTGCCCATGTAAATGTCTTCGTTCTGGAACTTGATGAGTTCGTTGACCTTCTCATAGGCGATGGAAGTGCCCTTGCCCAGCTTGAACTCGCCGAGCTGGTCCTGCGTGATCCAGATGCCGCGGGAGGCCAGCAGCAGCTCGATGCCAAGGATCTTTTCGAGGTTCTTGATGACGAGCTTGGTCTTGCGGGCGGCCCAGGGCGCCATGGAAACGTGGTCTTCCTGGTTGGCCTTGGTCGGGATAGTGTCGCAGACGGAGGGGAACGCCAGCGTCTTGTTCTCAGACGCGAGGGCGGAGGTGGAGCAGCAAATGATGTTGTAGCCGTAGTTCAGGCCGATGGGCTCGCCGGCGAGCGCCAGAGGCAGACCGTAGCTGATAGTGGGATCGCACAGCGTGAAGCAGCGGCGGTCGGAGACGTTGCCGATCTCGACGAGGGACATCGTCAGGATATCCATCGCGAAGCCGGTGGGCTCGCCGTGGAAGTTGCCGCCGGAGAGGAACTCGTAGTGACCGTCGCCCTTAGGGAAGATCAGCGGGTTATCGGTGGCGGCGTTGATCTCAACCTCGACGAGGTGCTTGACATAGTCAAGGTTCTCGCGGCAGACGCCCTGCACCTGCGGCATGCAGCGGAAGCAGTAGTTATCCTGCACGCGCTCCTGATAGTGCGGATGCATGATGTCGTGCTCGAGGTGGACCTTGCGGGCGTCCTCGGTGACGCGGGTAGAGCCCTCGACGAGCTTCATGACGTTGGCAGCGGCCTTGATCTGGCCGGCGTAGGGGCGGGCTTCCTGGATGCGCTTGTCGAACGCGCGGGTCTCGCCGCGGATGGCTTCAAGAGACAGCGCGGTCGTGATCTCGGAGAGCTTGTAGAGGCGCTCGGCGTCGTGCACGTTCAGGCACGCCATACCGGCGAACATCGTGGTGCCGTTGAGCAGCGCCAGGCAGTCCTTGGCCTTGAGCTGGAACTCGACGGGAGTGATGCCGGCCTTTTTCAGCGCTTCCTGCGCGGGCATGCGCTCGCCCTGATAGAAGGCCTCGGCCTGGGGCACGCCGATGAGGACGGAGACGATGTGCGCCATGGGGGCGAGGTCGCCGCAGGCGCCCACGCTGCCCTGCCAGGGCACGACGGGATGCACGCCCTTGTTGAGCAGCTCGACAAGGCGCTCAACGACGACCGGACGCAGACCGGAAACGCCGCGGCAGAAGGCGTTCAGACGGACGCACATGGCCGCGCGGACCACTTCCTCGGGAGCCGGATCGCCGACGCCGCCGCAGTGGGACAGAACGGTACGATACTGGTGCAGATCGCTCTCTTCGATCGTGACCTTGTGATCCTTGTGCTTGCCAAGGCCGGTGTTGAAGCCGTAAACGGCGGGCGCGTCATCGCGCATCCATTCACTCTCCATGTAGTTGCGGACTTCGGCGATATGCGCCATGCAGTCCTTGTCGATCTCGACCTGATAACCGTTGCGGGCAACGTTGACGACGTCTTCGATGGAAAGATCCACGCCGTTGAGAATAACCTTGTTCATTTGCTTTCTCCTTTTTCTCAATTCTTTTTGTTGGAGTCAGGGGGAACTCGCGCTCCCCCTGCTCTGAATTAACAGCTTACGGGATGATGTCCTCCTTAGCCTGCTCGGGGGTGATGCGCGTGATGGTCCAGCCGGTCCAGATGCAGATCAGCGAGACGATGGGGCAGAGCATGGAGAAGAACATGTAGGGCGCATAGGCCGCGGTGGCGCAGCCGAGCGTTGCGAGGATATAAACACCGTCGGTACTCCAGGGGCAGAACGGCGCGCAGATCGTGCCGACGTCCTCAAGGATACGGGACAGGTTCTTGGGGTGCAGGCCGCGCTCACGGAACGCCTCGCGGAACATACGGCCGGGAAGCACGATCGCGACATACTGCGCGGCGGTGGCGAAGTTGGTGAAGAGCGTGGCAAAGATGGCGGTGGTCATCATGGCCTTGTCGCTCTTGGCCTTGCTGAGGATCTTTTCGATGATGGCGTGGACAGCGCCGGTGGTCTCGACCACACCGGCAAAGGCCAGAGCGATCAGGATC
>CALAAN010000368.1 GCA_937884915.1 uncultured Oscillibacter sp. | reverse complement strand
ATGCTTAAGTAGCCGAGCGAGTTGACGCCGATGATCTTCGCGATCTCATCGACCGTGTGGTGCGTGGCGATGAGGTTATTCTTATCGTCAATGTCCGTGCCGTAGTAGCACTCGGAGACGAACGGCGGCGCGCTCACGCGCATGTGGATCTCCTTCGCCCCCGCTTTCCATAAAAGGTCGATCGTGCGGCGGCAGGTCGTGCCGCGGACGATGGAGTCGTCGATGAGCACAACGCGCTTGCCCTCGACCACGGAACGGATGGGGTTGAGCTTGATGTTGACCTCGTTTTCGCGCATCGTCTGCGTGGGCGAGATGAACGTGCGGCCGATGTACTTATTTTTGATAAAACCGATGCCGTAGGGAATGCCGCTCTGGCGCGCGTAGCCGAGAGCTGCGTCAAGGCCGGAATCCGGCACGCCGATGACAACGTCCGCCTGCACGGGATGCTCGAGCGCGAGGAACGCGCCCGCGCGCTGACGCGCAACGTGGACGCTGCTGCCGTCGATGACGGAGTCGGGACGGGCGAAGTAGATGAACTCGAAGACGCAGAGCTTCTTCGGCGCTTTGCCGCAGTGGCTCGTGTCGGAGCGGACACCGGTCGTGTCGACGACGACGATCTCGCCGGGGCGGATGTCGCGCTCAAACTCGGCGCCGATGGCGTCGAGCGCGCAGGACTCGGACGCAAAGACGACGGAGCCGTCCTTGAGATGCCCCATGCAGAGCGGGCGGAAGCCGTGCGGATCACGCGCGGCGATGAGCTTCGTCGGTGAGGAGAGAACGAGGGAATACGCGCCCTCGATGCGGTCCATCGCGGCGGAGACCGCCTCTTCGATCGAGCCTCGGTTCAATCTTTCCTGCACGATGATGTAGGCGATGACCTCGCTGTCGGTCGTGGTCTGGAAGATGGAGCCGCGGCTTTCAAGCTCCTGCCTCAGCTCGCGGGAATTTGTCAGGTTGCCGTTGTGCGCAAGCGCCATGCGGCCCTTGAAGTGGTTCACCAGAATGGGCTGGACGTTGCGCTTGTTGTCACTGCCGGTCGTGCCGTAGCGCACATGACCGACGGCGATGGTACCCTTGCCGAGCGATTTCAGCTGCTCGGGCGGGAAGACCTCGCTCACAAGGCCGGTGTCGCGAAGCGACCGGAACAGGCCGTCGTCGTTGACGACGATGCCCGCGCTCTCCTGTCCGCGGTGCTGGAGGGAATAGAGCGCGTAGTAGGCGTAGGACGCGACGTCTGCTTCCTGGGGGGTAAAGATGCCGAACACGCCGCATTCTTCGTGAATGTGGCGCGCCGGGATGATGTTGTGATTCTCTGTCATATTTGATCTTACTGTGCGTCGTGGGCCATCAGGCGCTTCATGACTTCGGCATAGGCGTCCTCCACGCCGCCGAGGTCGCGGCGGAAGCGGTCCTTGTCGAGCTTTTCGTTCGTCTTGCTGTCCCACAGGCGGCAGGTGTCGGGGCTGATCTCGTCGGCGAGGACGATCTGGCCGTCAGCGGTCTTGCCGAACTCGAGCTTGAAGTCGACGAGCGTGACGCCGCACTCGCTCCAGAATGCCTTGAGCGTGTCGTTGACGGCGAAGGCGTACTTCTTGATGAGCTCGATCTCCTCCCAGGTCGCAAGCTTGAGAGCGACGGCGTGATAGGCGTTCATCAGGGGGTCATGCAGATCGTCGTTCTTGTAGGAGAACTCGATCGTGGGCTCGGAGAAGACGATGCCCTCCTCCACGCCGTAGCGGGATGCAAAGTGACCGGCGGAGATGTTGCGGATGATGACCTCGAGCGGGACGATGGAGACCTTCTTGACGAGCGTATCGCGCTCGCTGAGCTCCTTGACAAAGTGAGTCGGAATACCGGCCTTTTCCATCCTGGCCATCAGACGGTTGGTCATCTGGTTGTTGATGACGCCCTTGCCGACGATGGTACCCTTCTTTGCGCCGTCAAAGGCGGTAGCATCGTCCTTGTAGGAAACGATGACGAGGTTGGGATCTTCGGTGGCGTAAACCTTCTTGGCCTTACCTTCGTAGAGCTGTTCTTTCTTTTCCATGATGACTGTTCTCCTTTTATTTTATATTTTTGTTGATCGATGTGGATGGGTGGTTTCTCAGTTTCTGTAGCGCTCGCGAAGCTCTTCGTCGGCCTTCAAAACGGCGGCGGTGCCTTCGTCACGCGCGGCCTGAAGCTTGTGGGCAAGGCCCTCATCGCTCACGGCCATGATCTGAACGGCGAGGATGGCGGCGTTCTTCGCCCCGTCGATGGCGACGGTGGCAACGGGGATGCCGCTCGGCATCTGGACAGTCGAGAGCAGCGCGTCCATGCCGTCGAGTTTCGCGCCGCTGCACGGCACGCCGATGACGGGAAGCGTCGTGTTCGCAGCCATCGCGCCGGCCAAATGTGCGGCCATGCCCGCGAGCGCAATGATACAAGAAAATCCGCTCTCCCGTGCCGACGCTGCAAATTCTCTTGCCTCGTTCGGGCACCGGTGGGCGGATAACACGCGGACCTCGGTCTCAACTCCATATTCCTTGAGCGTCTGGATCGCCTTCTCGGCGACGGGCAGGTCGCTCGTGCTGCCCATAATAACGGCTACCTTTCGCATAATTCTGCCTCCTTAAAAGCAAAAATGGGCGCTCCACTGCCTCAATGTGCAGTTGAAGTGCCCAGACGGTCGGCTGCTGAATTTCAGCAAAAACGCTCTCTGCTCCCCTGTGGTGACCCACGTTTCCGTCAGTTACAAAGAGCTCAACTTGACAAGCAATATGGTATCACAGAGGGCTCTTTTCGTCCATGCGGCAAAAGAGAGAAAGGCTTCGCCCTATTTATCAGTTTTTTGATAATAATCTACATATCTATAAGTTATGCTTATACTTATCAGTAAAAATCTGCCGTTTCGGCAGCGCAAATAAAAATCGGAAGGCCGCGCACTCCCCGTACGCGGCCTTCCATCGCATCGTGTTTTCAAAAAGGCAGGCATCCGCCAATGGCAAGACTCAGCAGGATGACCGCAGGCGCAACGAGCACAGGTGCTTTCCGCCTGAGCTTCCTCATCGCGCGCTTTTCGTCCACAGAGGAATCCTCACTTTGCAAGCTCCTTGCCCAGCGCGCGGCAAGCGTCCAGCGCGGCGTCATCGGGCGCTTCGCAGCAGGTCACGCTCTCGCACACAAGGCGGATGCCGGAATCATCGCAGTCCTTTTCCCAGCTGCGCATCCACTCGCCGTCGCCCCAGCCGTAGGAGCCGAACAGCGCGGCGTTCTTGCCGCCAAGGCTACGCTTGACTTCGTCAAACATGGGCTGAAACTCCATCTCTTCGAGCACCTCGCTGCCCATAGCGGGGCAGCCGAAAGCGATCGCGTCATAGGCGCTCAGCTCGCCGGCCTTGACCTGGTCAGGGGTCAGCATCGTGACCTGCGCGCCCGCGCTCTCCATGCCCTCGGCAACGGCCTTAGCCATGGCCTCGGTGTTGCCCGTGCCGCTCCAGTAAACAATTGCAGTCTTTTTCATATCAATAGGTTCCTTTCATAAGTCAGTATCTATCACACTGCCACGGCAAGCTGCTCGATGCCCGAGCCGGCCTCCCAGAGTGCGCAGTAGATCTCCGTGCATTTTTTGAAGCGGGCGAACAGCTCGCGCGCCTTCTTCTCGTCGCCGTAGACCTTCCACAGCCCCGCGCACTTGAAGTTGCAGGCGCGGTGGTCGATGAAGCCCTTGACGTCCTCCGGCGGATACGAGAGGAAAAGCCCGACCTCATGGGGGAATTCGCCGCCCTCGCGGAATCGGCGGATGAGGTTTGCGATGCAGCGTCCGCAGTGGCCGCTGCGATAGCCCGCGTGGTGCAGGATCTCGGCCGCCTGTTCGTTCTGAAGGTCTCTCCGCAGCTCGGAGGGGCGGTACAGGTACAAAAGAACCTGTCCCTTCAGAAAACGGATCGGCAGCAGACACAGCCCCTTCGGCACAAGCAGGCGGTTCAAGCGGCGGATATCCGCAAAGAGCGCTTCCTTATCTTCGCAAGGACAAGGGAAGAGGCTGCCCGTTTTGATTCCTGCCAACGTCGGCGCACCCTGCCGCACCAGGATCTCTTCAGACATGCCTGTTTCCCTCCCCTTTGGTTTCGGTGGTGGCTCCCCAGAAGTTAGATTGCTCTAACTCTTAGGGAACGGCGTCCTCGCTCTTGACGTGTCTTAGGATACCCGAAAAGAAGAGCCTCATCCGCTCCAAATTGATCGGATGAGGCTCCAAAATATTTTATTCCGCTTTTTCCGCCGTCGGCGCGCAGCTGTCGCTGTCCGCGCCCGCACGGTACGCGCTCGGCGACACGCCGATCACGCTGCGGAACGCCTTGGCGAACTTGCTGGCGTTGTCGTAGCCGAACTGCCCCGCGATATCGAGCACCGTGCGGTCGCTCGTGCGCAGGAGCTGCGCGGCGCCGTGCATCTTCTGCGCGCGCAGGAACGCCGCGGGCGTCATGCCGTACACGCCGCGAAAGCTCGCGGCGAGCTGCGAGGGCGACGCGCCGAGCGCCTGCGAGAGCGCCGAGATCGTGACGTCGTCCTCCGTGCTTTCGAGCAGCGCGTCGCGCGCCGCGCGCGCAAGGCGCACCTGCGCGGCGGTGTAGCCGTGCTTTTCATGCGCCACGTCGAGCGCGCTCAAAAAGAGCAGCAGTTCGAGCACCTTAACCTTAAAGTAGCCGCGTCTAATACCGGCGGGCACGGCGTAGAGTTCGGAAAAGATGTGCTCCACACGCGCCGATGAGCGCGAAACAAAGCACTCAGAGTCGGCGAAGAACTTCTCCGCCAGCGCGCCGGGGCGGACGTCGACATCCTGCAAAATGCAGGACAGGCAGTCCGGCGCAAGGGCGGGGTCGAGCGTGACGGTGATGCCGTGGTAGTGCCCCGTGGGGAACTCCACCTCCCCCTCGATGGCGGCGCGGCGCACGACGGAGAGGTCGCCGGGGGCCAAAAAGTAATGCTCGCCGCCGCAGCAGTATTCCGCGCGGCCCTCACGGCAGTGCTGGATCTCGATGAGCTCCGCCGCGCTCGGCTCTGCCAGACGGTACGACGGCGCGTGCACATCGTGATAGGCAAGCTCAATGCCCGGGAAAACGGGATAGGCCGTGATGCGCACCTCTCCGTCCGACTCCCTGAGGCGGTAGACGGTGCGTTCGTCGTTCTGCTGCAAAATTTCCGCATGGGCGCTGCATTTCTTTGCCTGAGACTTTGGTTCGATCAAGGAAGTTTCCCTGTCCTTTCTTCTACATAAAAACAGAAAATGCCGCAAAGCGCAGATCCCGCGCTTTGCGGCTTATGGCTGCTGATCAAACGCATTCCTCCGCGGGATCTGCGTTTTCCTTCGTCGGCTTGCCCTCCAGCAGTTCGGGATGCTTGAGATAGCGGCGCACGCTTGCCCAGAACAGTGCGTATTCGTGTCCCGTGCAGATGCGCTCGTCCATCACGACGGAGAGCGGGATCATTTTTTTATTATACTCCCCGCTCCTGTAATTGGCAATAGGCTTGCCCATGCTGACAAAAACGCCCGTCGTGCCGAACTCGTAGCAGTGGTGGAAGATGGAGTTCGTGTTGATGGAGGCAAGGTTCGTGATAAAAAGGCTCGTGTGGAACGGGCTCAAGTCAATGATTTTCCGCGGCAGCAGGCCGCAGCGGTCCATCAGCTTGACAAGTCCGAACAAAAGCCCCGGCAGGATGGGGATGGCGAACAGGAAATTTGCGAATTTGTCCGTATTGTTGTTGTGTGCGGCCACCTGATTCTGCGCGACGGCCTCCTCGATCTTGCGGTTGATGGAGAAGATATCGTCCCCGTCCTCGAAGAACACCTTGATCGACGTCTCGTCCGCGCGGCCGTCGGCGCGCGTTTTCAGAATGACGAAGCTGACGCAGAAGTGGTTGCGCTGGTAGATCCTGCTGTTCATGATGAAGCGGTTGATCTTCGGATTTTCCTGATATGCCTTGAAGTACGCCGCCAGAATGAGCGTCATATACGGGATGCGGACGCCCGCGCGGCGCTTTTCCTGGATGTAGCGGCGCAGGACCTCCATATCGGCATATTCGGTAATGAAATTCTGCGCGT
>CALAAN010000367.1 GCA_937884915.1 uncultured Oscillibacter sp. | reverse complement strand
TACGAATTTTGTGCGGGCGCTTATGTGTATGTGCGCCGGGCGGATATTGTGTTCTTCGGCGGCGACTGCTACCGGAGCAGGGATTTTTTCAATATATATGTAAAGGACGGCGATTTTGAAAGCTGGAAGCAGCAGCTTTCGCACAAGATACGGCAGCTGGTACGGCGTGATGCCGCCGTCGATGATGGCGCGCCTGACCGGCAGCTCGCCGAGCGCCAGAAGCCGCGTCAGACACGCGCCGCCGAGCGAGCAGCCATAGGCCGCGTCAAGGCAGGTGACACCGTGCGCGCGAAGATAGTCTGCGATCTCGTCGACCGTCTGCTCGACTGAGGTGAAGTCGCCGGGATACGCGGACTCATGCCCGTCATAGACGACCTGAAAGACGTGCCACGACTGCGCAAGGAGCGCGACCGTCTTCTCAAATGCCCAGACGGGCTCCGCTGTGCAGGGCAGAAACAGCAGCGACTTTTCCTGCTCCTGTCCGTGTTCCAAAATATGCATGTCCTCTCCCCGTCCGACGCGATGATCGTTCTTCAAATCAGTTAGTGCTGTCTAACTATATGCTGCAATCCGCAACAGTTAGCTGCATCTAACTGTTGCTTTGCAAAAATGCCGCAAAAGGCGGCTTTTTATTGATTTTATTGTAATGCCATAGATGATAAATGTCAAGGCAGCGAGCATCTCTCGCGGTGAAAGAATCCAAATCCTTTGTCTCATATTCAAGCGCTCGAACTGAGCGCACAATGTTTCCGCTTCACAGCCGCAGAAAAAAGCAGCAGAGCCGCCGGAACATTCTGGCGGCTCTGCTGCTTTTTGCGAGAGAGGGGGGACCATGCTTTTTCGGGACGCAGCGGGCCGTAGAAGTAGCTCGCGGTCGCGCCGCCGTCCATCAGAAACGTCGAGTCCGTGATGAACGCGCCCTTATCACCTTATCGCTCAGCTGATGGTATCATGGTAAATCTCCGCATTGCGGGTACTGATTTGGATTTTTAGAACAGATCCGCCATCAGATCCGTAATAAAAGTGGTTTACAGCATCCCTGATAAGCTCACTTTCCGTCAGTGATCTGTAAAGCGAAATAATTTTACAGTTCCTCGAAATGGTAGCGCGGCTTGCCGAGGCTCTTTTTGCCGTATTCGATGGCTTTTGTCGGGCAATAGCAGATGCAGGCCATGCACTGCGTGCAGTTGCCGCCCCAGACGGGACGGGCATTTTGCAGCGTGATGTTGTTCAGCGGGCAGAGTCTTTCGCATTTGCCGCAGCCGATGCAGGCATCGCTTGCGGTAAAGGGTTTCGCCTTCACAAGCAGCGGATAGAAAATTGGGTTCACCGCGCTGCTCGTGATGCGGTCGTAGAGGTTCTTCCGCGGCGGCGCGAACATCTGCCCCGCCTTGATTGCGGCAATCGCGCGGTCGATGAACGGCTCGGCCTTGGCGACGATCCGGCGTGCCTCCTCGACCTCCGGCGCGCCGAACATGGCGATAAAATTCTCCGGCATGACGATCTGCGCCGTGCCCATATAGGTAAGGCCTTTTTCGCGGCAGAGCGCGCGGTTGTACTTCGCGGCGTTGCCGATCTCACTGCCGCAGTCCATGACGAACCACGTTTCCTTTGCGCCGCGCAGCTCCGTTTGCCGCAGATGGTCGCGCACGATGCGCGGGATGCGCCAGGCGTAGGTCGGCGCAACGAGGACGAGACGGTCATTGGCTGCGAGCGGTGTTATGTCACCTTCCTTGATGCGGTCATTCAGGCTGACGAGCTCGTCGCCCAGCGCGTGCGCGATGCGCTCAGCGATATGGCGGCTGTTGCCTGTGCCGGTGAAATAGAGTACCATGGCTGCCTCCTGTGCTCTTTCGGGCGGCTGCCCGAAGCGTTGTATTGCCCCTATTGTACCAGCAGCGGCGCGCGCAGACAAGCGGTTTGTGCGCGTTTTTCCACTTTCCAACGCAGCAAAAGGACAGCCTTGGCCGACTCCGCCTAAGAAAACATGCGCCGCAAAAGGCAAATCCTGCCGCTTCACTTTCTGCCGATGATCACCGCCGACTCGCCGAGCATCATCACGCCCGCGCGAAACATTACTTTCATCCGTCAAATATCAAAAAATCAGCACGATCAGTCCGGCGGCGAGCAGTGCGCCGACGACCCAGACCACGCTGTAAATGATGCGCTTTTTCAGCATCTGCCCCCAGGTCTGGACAAACGGAGCGTCCTCAAGGCCCGGCAGCACCCAGAATTTGCTGTGCCCGACCCACAGCTTGTCGATCACGATCCCGTCGTACCAGTTCATCACCTCGAGGAACAGCAGCGCCTGCAAATATGCCGTTTTGAAGTCCGACACGTGGTTCCACGCCCCGATGATCCCCAGCAGCACCACGAGCATCACAAGGTAAAACGCCGTCATAAAGCGCTTGCGCTTACGGTCGATCGTCGCGCGGTCGGAAAGGCCGATCGCGATCGCGCGCTCCTGCACGTCTTTCGGATAAAAATAAAGCCCGTCGACCGCGCCGCCGAGGACGGCGAGCTTCACCATCGCGGTGAAAATGAGGCAGTATAGACACAGCTGTACGATGAGCATTGTGATCCCTTCTCTCCTAATCATTCTTGCACCTTGGCTTCCTGCTTGACTTTCGTTATCTGTATTTGATATATACTGCTAGGGATTATAAAAACCAACGCCAAAATATCAAAGATTACAGATTGCTCTGTAACTACGAATAGTGCAAACATGAGCAGCAGAAATAGCCACGGATTGCGCAAGTTGCGAT
>CALAAN010000366.1 GCA_937884915.1 uncultured Oscillibacter sp. | reverse complement strand
GCGTCTACTTGATGGCTTCGACGAAACCAACAAACAGACGTCTGAAAGATCGTATGAAATTTTGAGGAGAGAATATTCCGTTTTGCCCCTTCAAAAAGGGCGCTTCTTTAGTGTTTGCTCTCAAATCTGTAAAAGAGGGAGTTCGAATCTCCTCAGTTGCCAGAATAACGCGAAAATATCTTTTTTTCTGAATGCAAAATTTGAAATGGAAAAAGGCGGCAACCCTTTGGTACTCTAAGCGTTACGCTTAAAATATCCGAATTGTTGCCACCTTATGGTATGCCCGACTGGATTCGAACCAGCGGCCTTCAGAGTCGGAGTCTGACGCTCTATCCAACTGAGCTACGGGCACATATTTGATTTGGGACGCAGGGGTTAACAGAGTAAGTATAGCAACTTTTCTCATTTCTGTAAAGCTAAAATTTTCGTCAAAGATCGTTAAAAAAATTGACAACTTCCTCTCTCGCTCGTATAATTGCAGTATTACAAAGCAAAGGATCGTTCCTTATGAAAAAACGCAAAATTTCCGATGCCGTCGTCCGGCGTCTTCCCCGTTACTATCGCTATCTCGACGATCTGCATTCCAAAGGCATCGTGCGCATCTCGTCGAGCTCGCTCGGCGAGCGCATGGGCATCACCGCCTCGCAGATCCGCCAGGACTTAAGCTGCTTTGGCGAATTCGGCCAGCAGGGCTACGGCTACAACATTCTGGAGCTGCGCACGGAGATCGGCCACATTCTCGGCGTGGACGAGCAGCACCGTCTTGTCGTCGTCGGCGCCGGTCACCTGGGCCACGCGCTGCTGCGCAACTTCGACTTCATGCAGACCGGCTTTCTGCTCGACACCGCGTTCGACGTCTCCCCCGCGCTCATCGGCACACGCGTCAACAATGTGCTCATCCGCTCGTTCGACGAGATTGGCGACTACTTCGCCGCGTGCCATCCCGACGTCGCGGTGCTGACCGTGCCGAAAAACATCGCGCAGGAGGTCGCCGAGCAGCTCGTCGCGCTCGGCGTGCGCGGAATCTGGAACTTTACGAACACGGAGCTGCACGTCGGCAGCGAGGTCTTCACCGAGGACGTCCACTTTGCCGACAGTCTGCTCACGCTGAGCTACCGCATCTCCAAGACCTCCGCCGAGGCGGAGGAGGAAGGAGCCAAACCGTGAAAAGGCCCATTGCCCTGCTCGCATCGCTCCTTGCGGTGACGGTGCTCGCCACCGCGGCCACAGCCGCAGGGGGAGACAGCAGCGACCCGCTGATCTCGCTCAACTATCTGCAAACGACCTTCACCACCAAGGCGAATTCGTCCATCGACGCCGCCCTCGACAAGTCTGATCAGGCATCGTATGCAAAGGCTGAGGCCGCGCTCCGCTCGACCATCGCCGCGGCAGAGGCCAACGTGGGCGCGCAGCGCGCCGACGTCTTCACTGAGTCGCGCCTCAAGCAGGGCGACATTCTCTCCGGCACGACCGGCCTTCAGGTCATCGTGCTGGCAGGCGGCGTGAATGTGCAGTTTTCCGCTGGCGCTGTCGTCGACGTGACGACCGGCAGCGAGGCCAAAAGCGGTGCGCCGCTCGCGGAAAACCACCGCTACCTCGTCGCCGAGGACACGACGGCGCTCTTCACCGTCACCGGCAAGACCGCAGTCGTGAATTACTGCGGCTACTACTCCATCGCAAGCTCTTCCTCGATCGACTATCCGGCCATGGCCGCCTCGCTCAAGACGCTCACGCTCTTCCGCGGGTCGGACACGGGCTACGGTGAGGGCTTTGACCTTGAAAAGGCTCCCACGCGCATGGAGGCGCTTATCATGCTCATCCGCCTGCTCGGCGAGGAGAGCGAGTCGCTGACCTGCACGGCCTACCAGCCCTTTACCGACGTGCCCGACTGGGCGCAGCCCTACGCGGCCTACGCCTACTCTAAGGGCTATACCAACGGCGTCGGCCCGACGACGTTCGGCACGACAATGAGCGCGTCGGCGGAGATGTACACAGAGTTTCTGCTGCGCGCGCTGCGCTACAGCTCCACGGCGCAGGCAGATATCTCCAACGCGCCCGAGCGCGCGTACTTTGCGGGCGTCCTGACCGCGGGTGAGGTGAGCGCGCTGCGCGCGTCCACATTCCTGCGCGCCGACGTCGTGTACCTCTCCTACTACGCGCTCGATACAAACGTCAGCGGCGGCAGCACATTGAGCGACACGCTCATCGCGCGCGGCGTCTTCTCCGACGCGGCCTATCGTGCTTCCCGCACGATGGTAAATTCTGCGCGCATCGGC
>CALAAN010000365.1 GCA_937884915.1 uncultured Oscillibacter sp. | reverse complement strand
GATGATGTGCTTCCACTGATAAGGCGTTGCGCTGATAAGAAGGACATTGCGAAGACCCTGCGGGGCCATATAACCGGCTGCGTCATTGTCAAGACCCTGCTTAACGGCCTCTGCGTAGTTTGCCATGTTCAGCTTGCAGGAGGTCAAATAGGTCTCTTCTTCGCCGCGCTCCATGACTTCATAGGGAACCGCAAAGGCAGCGTCGTCCGAGTAGTCGCTGTACTGCAGCGAGGCAGACATAAACTTGACTTCGTTCTGGTGGCGCGTGATCTGCGCCAGGAAGCGCCGACTCGCGCCGACAATGACAACGTTGATCGCGCCGAACTTCTGAATCGTCGGGTGCGGCAGCTTTGTCATTATAGTTACCGTGTCTTCGGTGTAGCTCTTGTTGTAGAGCGCCATAAAGTCGTCCAGGCTTTTGATCTTGTGGCCGCGCTGCGTAAGACGCGCAGCGCAAACCATCATCTTCTCAGCCGAAGGAATAACTTCGGGATTTAAGACCGCAACTTCGATGCTTTTCATGCGGACCTTCCTTCCTCAACGATTGCCCGCAAAATCAGCAAATAGTTGATACTGTCGGTGATCTTCTCGTTCCACTGTGTGAGCGGATAGGACTGACGAGAGCCGACCATATCGGCAACGGAAACGAGGTGCTTGCTCAGCATCCCAAAAGCGGCCTGAGCGGTCGTCATATCCTGCAAAGCCGCGGCTTTCTTGAAATGCGCCAGGCGGTCGACTTCGGTTTCGTCGGTCGCTTCTTCGGCGTATTCGGTACCCTTACCCATGAGGACGAGCTCACTGCGGGAGAGCTGGTCAGTCACGATCTTGTCAAACTGTTTCAGATTCATTGTGTACCTCCTTCGGCATAATCAGCAAAAAGCTGGTGTTGATGGGAACTGCGAGCGCCTTCTCGACAGGCTGCTCCTGCTCGGCGATAAGACCGGACAGGTCAAAGCCGAGAGTCGAGAGGTATTCAAGACCGAGCTTTGCGTTCGCCAGGGCATTGACATTCAGCGCGACATTGTAGTAGGTCTTTTCAACCTCGCGCCGAATCTCGGAAAAACGCTTTTTGAGGTCTCTGTCGACCTGCGCTTCACGCAGCTCGGTCTCCTGCAGCTTTTCAGCCATAGGGACTCGCGCAAGAAGTACGTTTTGAATTGAGTACAGAATTGTACCCCAGCTCATAGACAAGGGACCTGCAAGCTCCTCATTCTTCTTGTGCCAGTCCATCATATAGTCGTAGACCTCAGTCAGGCGCGGCTCGACATACGCGACCATCTCGGCGAACTTCGTGCGCTCGAGCTTTTCCGCGAGTAACGCGGCTTTTGCGGCGTTCTCCTGTGTGTCGACCTGCGCAAGGGCCTCGGCCTTTCGGGCCTCAAGCCATTTCAATAAGATTTTCTTAGTCACTGTTCTTCCTCCAAATTAGTCCTTGCGATAATACTCGCACTCGTAGGCGTCAGCGCGAAGCGGCAAATTCGGGGCCCAGGAGATCGGCTGCCCCATGAGCGCGCCCAGCTCTTCGGCAGAGCTGACGCCGATCGGAACCTCGCAAATCACTTCATCGTGAACATGGAAGACGATCGGGAAGCCGGCAGCCTCAAGCCTAAACATCGCCTCAGCCAGACAGTCGCGGGCGGTAGCCTGAACGATATTCTCCACGAACTTCGGCCCGTAGGACTCAATACGGCCCCAGCCGCCCGAGGACTGAATTGTCCCCTCATAGGTGATATTGTCATCGCCGTCGACGCAAGGCTTGACGTAGCTAAGCTCTCGACCGTTCGGCAAGCGCAGGCGCATAAGCGGTCCTTGCTTGCGAAGTCTCATGCCGTGCGGCAAATCAACAGGCGCTTGCGTTGTAATACACCGGCGAACGGCAGAGTCCGTGTCCCACCAGAACTTTGTGATCGACTTGTTTGCCGCGCGCCAACTGTTGACGATCGGCTTAAGTTCAGACTCTTCAAGACCCATCGCCAAAGCGCCCATACTCTTCATAGCGCCAACGGAACCGCCATAACCCAGGGCGAGCTCAGCGATTTTACCTTTCTGACGCATCGGGTCGCCTTTCTTGACGGACCCTTTCGGCAGGTGAAACATTTGCTCGGCGGAGGCCTCGTAGATTTTGCCGTGCGTGTTGAAGACGTCCATGCGCCACTCTTCATCTGCAAGCCAAGCAAGCACGCGCGCCTCGATCGCAGAGAAGTCGGCCACGATGAACCTGCAGCCAGGTTTAGGAATAAAGGCCGTACGAATGAGCTGGGATAGCGTTCCTGCCGTATCGTCAAAAAGCATCTCGAGTGTCTCAAGATCGCCCTCACGAACCAAATGCCGCGCGGCGTCGAGCTCGCTGTCAGGCATCTTGTTTTGCGGCAGGTTTTGCATCTGCACCAAACGCCCAGCCCAGCGTCCGGTGCGTGCGGCACCGCAGAACTGAGTCAGGCCCCGAATGCGTCCGTCAGGGCAAACCGTGCGGAGCATCGCGTTGTATTTTTCAGTTGAGGTCTTCGCAAGCCCTTGACGAATATCGAGCATCGCGTGGACCTCTTCATTATCGGTGCCGCTGCGAACGTCACCAATCATCTTTTTATTAAGGCTCTCCACCTCAAAGCCAGAGACTTCCTCAATCCAGGACTTAAGCTGCGCGGCGCTCTTCGGGTTGTCAAGACCTGTCAATTCCTTCGCGGCGTCAAGCAGCCGCGCTTTTACGACCTGGTCGATCGCAACCGCGTTTTCTGCGAGTACCGTATCGACGCCGACACCGCGGTCGTTGATATGCTGGTCGATTATCCACAAATCATGCTCGCTGGGAATCACGGGGAACTTCTGCAGGCGCTTCCTGATCGCGCGCTCCGTCACGACGTCCTGACGGTTATACTCGACATAGAGGTTCCACCGTTCGGGGTCATGGTGAGGAAGATTGCGCGTGCGCTCACCGTTGACCTTTGTGGCCTTGCAGGGAATTGAGAAGTACCGAATCAGAGCTTTGCCTGTCTTCGACTTCTGCTTGTCCTCAGGCAAGCCGATCACTTCGCCAACAGCTTCCAAGCTGCCAGGCAAGCCAAGCTCACGAGCCATGACCGCAGTGCAGCTCCATTGATCTGCAGGAGTCACGCGGCCCATAAACGCGCTCAGACAAGTCCGTTCAAAAGACGCATTGAACGCTGTCTTGAGGATTTCGGGGTCGTACAGGGCGTCCTGGAGCTCCTGGGGTAGCTTCTGACCCTGCGCCATGTCGATAACCTCAACAGGACCATCGTCCCAAGCATAACCGAAGAGCAGAATCTCAAAATCAGGACTCGCCGCGTAAGCATAGACGCCGGCTTTTTGAAGAGAGACCGAGGAGTAGGTTTCAATATCGATTGCGAGAGTTTTCATGTGCTCGCTCCCTTCTTGCTATTGCGGGGGGGGTAAAGCCCGAGGGCGTGGGCACGTCGCGTATTTTCCGCGATCGTGCACCACTCGAGCTGGCTGGCGCGGTTATCATGCTTGTTGCCGCGTCTGTGATCTACGACGGGGTAACCGTGCGGATTCGGTACAAACATTCTCGCGACAAGCAAGTGAACCTTCACATTGCGGCCGTTTAGGCTTACTCGCAGATAACCGCGCCGATCGTCAAAAGGCTTTAACACGCGCCCCGTACTTTTGCGCCGAATCTCTCCTAAGCGATTGATCTCATACTCAGGAAAGTCGGGAATCGTGTGCCAGACGATCTTCATGGGCTCAGCTCAGGAGATCGTCGTCTTCGTCCTCGAAGTCGTCGTCCCAGTCAGAGTCAGTCACGACGCCGCCAGACAGGGGCTCGCCGTCGCTGAGCTTCATAATGCCGTTCAGGCCTGCGGAAACGCCCTTGTTACCGTTTGTGTCATAAACATAAAAGTTAACGATCGCGCGGCCGTAGCAACCGGAATAGAGCTCGCTTGCCTCGGTAATCGGGGTCTTATCGGCGTAAACGATCACGGGCTTGTTGTTGGAGCTGCAGGTCATAACGTAGTGCCCCTTGCACTCGGGGCCGAACTCGCCGCCGTTCGGGCGCTCGCCGTCACCGTCATGCAAAGTGGTTTTCAGGGCGGACGGCAGTTTCTTGCCAGAGTGCTTCTGCAGGTAGGCGGTCTTCGCAGCCTCGATCGCAGCCTTGATCTTTGCGATCGTGTTCTTGTCAGTCTTCGGAATCAGCAGGGTCACGCTGTACTTCGGCTGAGCGCCTTCCTGAGCGGCGCGAGGGGTAAAAGCGTTGACGTAGGAAAAACGAACGCGACCGGTAGTGATCTGAGTAGCAGTAGCCATTGTAAAAATCTCCTTTAATTTTTAATAATGTAGACGTCAGCGTACTGAACGCCGAAATTTAATGCTTCTTGGTGGGTATCGAAATAAATGTCAATGCGGTTTCCCTTGATGGCGCTGCCCGTGTCTTCGGCAACGTATGTATGGCCGTCAATCACGATCTCAGAGCCGAGAGGGATAATGGAGGAATCAACTGCAATCGTTCGGCCGGCCTCGACGACCGCGCCAGACGCGGTAACGCCATAACCGAGGTCACCAGGGTCTTTTCCGCAGCACTTGCGGCAAGCGCAATACGCAGTCAGGCGGAACTCGCCAAGCTCCTCGAGAACGGGTACGGTCTCTTCGGGCTCAGTCTCGATAGTAGGCTCGGGCATGATCTCAGGTGTCACATACGACGTGGGCTCAAGCTCTAAGGTCGGAGCTGTAGTCTCCTCGATGGCTTTTACCTTTGGCAGGAAAATCGCCATGAGAACGATCGTGCAGACGAGCGCCAGAATGACAGCCCACTGAATACGAATCAAACGCGCCTGCTGATACAGGAGCCGCCGGCTTTTCGATTGCGTCATTGTCGTTTCCTCCTCTTACTCGTCAAAGGCTTTGAGGACCTGGTCTTCAAAGCGATACGCGGGCCGCTTGTCCGATTCAGGC
>CALAAN010000364.1 GCA_937884915.1 uncultured Oscillibacter sp. | reverse complement strand
TCGCTTTCGTCGGCATTATGAAGCCATTCGCCGCTCCCGCAGCAAGGGCACTCCAAAATGCTTGTATCGCCGTCAGGGTAGGGGCTCTTCGGCGTGTTGAGCTCGCTGAGGTGTCTAAACTGGTGCGCGTTGCCGATATTCTCATATCGAGCAAGCGTGGCCAAAAGTACCCCAGGCGCGCACGGCGCAGCAAGTGCCCAGCCCGAAGATGTTCTTTTTGTCAATCGAGCCATGCTCTTTCCTCCTTAATAAGTGTCACGCTCGTCCCAGTAGGAATAGCGCTCTTGCCAGTGAAGATAGTCGGGGCCGAAGATGCGCTCTTGCGCCTGGTCGATCTTTACGCGCCAGTATTCGGCCTCGTCGCTCTTAGAGAGAGCAAGCCGAGTCTTGTCGAATAGCTCGTTGAAGGCCTCGCAGACGCGCATGAGCCGTTTCGAGCCGAGCGCGCTATGGCCCATGACCTCGGGGTCGTTGAGGACAATCGCCATCGTATCGAGACAGAGCTGCGCGGTCCAGTCCGCTATGATATTCGCGCCGAGCTGTTTCTTCATCTGGAGCTCCTGGGCGTAGGAGCTTTTCGACTTCTGAGCCGGCCCGCGCTTTTTACTTTTCGCCATGTCAACCTCCTGTCGAGTAGCGGAGTAGCAAAAAACGGACTTCCTATAAATCCTATGAATTAAACCTAAAGGGAAATAATTATGTCCTTTTAGGTTTAATCTGTAGGGTTCAATAGGTAAAATTGCTACTCCGCTACTCCTGTTCTAAAAAGCCTTGATATATAAGGCCTTGCGCCAGTAGCAAACCAGTAGCAAACGCCATCGAGGGTTTGCTATTCGCTACTCAGGCCTCAGTAGCAGAAATATCGACCGTGATTGAGACCGCAGTGCCCGCGGGGAAAAGTCCTTGAAGCCTTGCGGTGATAGCCTCGGGCGAAAAGCCGCCGCAGAAGGTCAAAGAGACTCGCGTGAGTTCGGTGTTTTTTTTGTCGGCGCAAACAGGCCCGCGCTCGGGGCGGTAGGCGTTGAGGAAGCGCAAGGTCTCCTGTCGGGTCGTGCGTCCCTGGAAGGTGATACCGAGCTGCTTTTTGAGGTAGTCCCCACAATAGGCCTCGCTGACGCCGAACATACGACCGAGCGCCGCGGGCCCGACCTTAAACTTCGAGAGGATATGCTTGATATAGTCTTGCTGCAAGCTCTTCGGCAAAGCTCTGAACCTGTCCCAGGAAAGAGCCTCGTCGGGCTTGAGAGTATGTACTGGGCCGTTCATACGTTCCCATTCCTTTCGTGTTAAATTGTCGCTGGAAAGGCCGCAGCGACGACGGCGAGAGCTGCCATACTTATGCGAGCTCCGCGCGGTGATGGCCTTCTCTTTGACGTCTTGCTTGTAGATATATTCGGCGTCGTCCATACGCGGCTCCTCTACTTGGCGAGAATGTCTTCGGGCTTGCAGTCAAGCGCCTTTGCCAGTTTTACGGCGGTCTTGAGCGCAATGTTCTCAGGGTTGATCTTGCCCGTCTCGATTTGGTGAATCTTCATATAGTTAACGCCGCTCAGCGCAGCCAGGCCTTTCAGGGTCAGGCCTTTCGCCTGGCGCAGTTCTCTTAATCCCATCGGAATCCTCCTTTTTACTTCTCCCCAGCCCTGACGGGCTGGGGATTCTTAGATCGTAGATTAAACACAGAAGCCGAAGGCCACGCCAATCGAGCCGCTGGCGTAGTAGCAGCTGGCGTTGCCGCTGCTGTAGACAACACAGAAGAAGGTAGAGTTGCTCGCATAAGGAGAACGCTCCCACCAGTTGCCCGCAGACTCGCCCTCGTCACCGAGAGCCTTGACGCGATTTCCGCGGCGCTTGTAGTAGGCCATCTGCTCGCTACTATCAAAGTTGCCCGCGAGCCGACTACCACTTCCAAAGACCTCCTCCCTGGAAGCAAGCCAAAGAAGATCGCTCTCACCGTCGATCACTCTCGGCTTGATCGCGGCCCGCATATCATCAGGCAGCAAAGCCAGAATCTTAGTGTTGAGGTCCTTGCGGAGCTTGCTTGCCTTCCAGCCGCCTTCGTTCGTATCAGTGTCATTCATAGGGTAGGTATCACGCAAGCAGTCCTTGAGCATAAACATGACGTCGCCGTCAAAAGGTCTGTCCTTCTCAGTGACGACCAGAGTAATCGGCTCGCCGGTCTTAAGCTCATCATAAATCTCGTCGCCGATCTCAAAGTGCTTTGACGCCTCGCGCAGGTCGGACCATTCCTTGATTTGCGCCCAGGTGATGAACTCCTTCGCCTGAGAGACAAAACCGACCGTGCGGGGCTTATCAGGCTCCAGGAAGGGCTTTCCGCAATGTGGGCAATACTTATACATGATTCATATCCTCCTTAATAATTTCAATATCGTCACTCGCAAAATTGCTGAGTGGATAGCACTCCTGGTAGGCCCCAGGATGGGCCTCTAAGTACGCGGGATTCGAGGCGTTCACGCCGAGGTTGTCGTCTCCGCAGAGCAGGACGAGCTCGGGCTCTTCGCCGCCGATGCTGATAAGCATATCGGCCTCGATCTTCTGACCGTGCTTGTCGAAGTAGTTGGTATTCGCGTTTGCACGAGCCCGCGCAGAGCTGCGACTCTCAGCCTCGACCCTATCGCGGTAAGCCGTAGCCTCGTCCTCACGACCAGCCATCAGCAAAGCTATATAGATGTCGCTTTGAGCTTGAGTCATTTATCGTTCCTCCTTAAACTATCCTACGGGGCTCCTGGGCGAGCCGTATCGCGCTCTACGCCCAGGGCCCTGGTGTTTATACTCCCAGATTCTGGACTCGCCTGGGTTAGTCCAGGCGGTCCATGGTGACGTTGCAATGCCCGCAAATCAGGCTGAGCTCGGAAGTGGTACGAACCTCCTGACCGCAGACGGGGCAGACGTAGCGGTGAGCCTTCTCGCGCTCGGCCTTGGCCTTAGCCTTCGGCATGACGCGGGCGAAGCGGACGCTCAGGTCGACGCCAGCCTCGGCAAGCTTGGCCTTGAAGGCGTCGGTCGGAGAGGTATGCGCGTAACCGTTGGCGCGGTCGTACTCGACGATCAGGTCGCGGCTCTCACACTCAGCCTTGAAGGTCTTGTTGTGGTAGCGGCCATTCTGGCAGGTGTCGGCGATCTCGTTTTCGGTGCAGAAGAGATGAACCATCTCATGCAGCAGGGTCGCGCAAGTGGATTCCTTCGGACGGTTGATGAACTCAGCGCCGAGATTGATCTCGTACATGCCCTCATTCTCGGACTTCCAGATCTTCTTGGTGGAGCAATGGCCGTACGCTTTCGGCGTGGTCTGAACGGTGATGACCGGACGGGGCAGCTTGCCCTCGAAGTAGATCGCGTTGAGCTTGTCGAAGATATTCTCGAGGGCGGTGATCGTCTCGCTCATCTTCATCGGCTCGGGCTTGTCCTCCGCAGTAGGGGCCTCGGTCTTCGGCTCTTCGGGCTGGGACTCGGCGGCGGTCTCGGTGACCTGCTCTTCGGCGGCAGGCTCTTCGCAGAGACGCCAGCGACGATCATAGGAAGCGGCGGCCATGCAGGTCGGCTCGGCGGTGGGCTCGCTCGCAGGAACGGAGAAGATTTTGCGGTTCTCTTCGTCGATCTTGACGACCAGGCGGACCTCGTTGGTCTCCTTGTTGACGATCTTCTTGTTCAGCACGGTAGTCATGTCCTTCATTTGTATATCCTCCTGAAAAGTTTGATTTTGTTGTGTTCCCTGGAACAATTATGATTTTATCGTGTTTAGTAAGTTTCGTATGCTGACAAAGCGCTCGGGGTTTTACTGAAATTATTAAGCGCTTTCGACAGGTATCAGCCGCGGAGCTCCTGGGCCTTGACGAACGCCTCACGCTGTCTGGCCTTATCGAGCAAGCCGTTCGCCTGGCCGTGGTAGATCGGCAGCCATTCCTCTTTGCGGCCGATGCCGGTCATGGTCGGGAGAGCAAAGTCATAAACCGCAGCGTACGCGCCGGTTTTGACGTTATGGAAGATCGTAAACGGAGTCATAGCAAATCTCACTTTCTTAATGTAAATAACGAAAGTCGTTTGCAAAAAGAGCGCGTTTCTGCAAGCGAGTTGGCTTATTTGTTGACTTGCTTGCAGAAACGCTTGCTTTTTGCTTAGATCACGCGAACCTCATAGATCAGGTAGTCGGTGTCATTGCCGTCCGTACTGCGGTACAACCAGGGCGAGACCTGCGCAGGCTTGTCCGAACGGCTCTCGATAAAGGCCTGAGCCTTTTCCAAAGAGGTATAACCCTCTTGACTGACACGCCCGAGACTGGCCTCGGGCATGACCTGAATAATGTAAACCTTAGTCAATAGAATCAACCTCCCCAGCGCGCATGAGCGCGGCTATTGCATTAAGTTCATTTGCGAGGAATCTATGGCAATTATGCAGTTCCTTATCAAGGGCGCGTTTTGTGTCTTTGCGGTTAACGGTCTTTAAGTAGTCGGCCCACGGGGAAAAATCTGCGTCGAAAAGCATACAATGCGTTTCATCATAGCAAAGGTCAAAGAGTTTTTTGACTTCAAAGCATTTGCTGAAATGCTCTGCCGAGCGTCGTACGGTCCAGTTGGCAGCCTTCACGGCGTCAGCGCAACGAGTAAGCGCCGAGTAGCTGTAACATGCGCGTTGTCTGTCCATAAGAGTTTTCCTTTCTGTCAAGAGGCTACCTTTCGCAGCGCGCTTACCACTTGAAGCTCGTGAGCTGGGCGGCGCTGTCCGCATTCTGTTTTATCCTCTTGACATTTTTAATTTTACCGTGTTTAGTAAGTTTCGTATGCCGACGAACTGCTCGAGGTTTTACTGATTTCGCTAAGCACTTCTGACAGGTCTTGCTTTTATCGGGCCAAACTGATATAATGTCGGCATTATAAGGAAAGAGGTGTTTCTTATGGCCGAACGAAAAAACTGGACTCGCGAAGAAAGTATTGTGGCCTGCGCGCTTTATGCGGTCACGCCTTATAACAAAATTCAGTCAATCAATCCACAGATTATTGAAATTGCGAAAAAACTTGATCGCACGCCAGCCTCGCTTGCAATGCGTATGACTGTTTACGCAAGTCTTGACCCTGTAGGCCAGGCGAACGGCCGTAAAGGCTTTGACTCTGCGCCGAAACAGGACCGCGAGGTCTGGGCTGCATTTCAAGAAAACTGGCGCGCCATCATGGAACAGGCTGAGAAGCTCGTCGGTCCGCTCCGTCAGCAATAGGCGTTGATGATTTTGTCAAGGTCGGCGTCTGGTAAAGTATCGATTTGCGCCAGCGTATCAACGTCGACGCCGGTATTATCAGCAAGGCTTTCTTGCCAAGTATATTCGCCGGCAAGAAACACACCGCGCTCAACGCACTCGGCAATTTGCCGCTGATAGCTGTTGACCAGCTTTTTCGCAAAGGTAATTTTTTCCGCTCTCGTCATAGGGGTGTACCTCCTTCAAAATTAAGCATTTACAAATCACGTAGAACGATATATAATGAAAGGCACCTTGGGGCCCAGCCGGTCTTGCGACCGGCCAGGCTCGTAGGGTGATTATCGGTTATCCGTCTTCAAGAAGCTCATAGAGTTCTTCTTCGGAGACAACCTCGATCTGTCGACCATCGACCTTACCGAGGTAACCGTAAGGGGTGTAGCCATCAGGCATTTCACGCACCTCCTTTCTTAGAGCTTGCAGGTGTCGGCTGCAGGCTCTTTCTTTTTGTCAAGCTCCTTTCCTCTTGACATTTATAATTTTACCGCGGTTAGTAGATTTCGTATGCCGACGAACTGCTCAGCGTTTTTAGTAAAAACCTGTGGAGTTCTGCCGATTTACAACGCTTACTAAACGCGGTAAAATTGATATTGTGAGAGAGGGGCCCCCTATTTTTATACGGTCGACATTATACGAAGAATCCGCCTATTCCTTTATACTAATAATAGTAAAAAGGAAAGGACGGTGGACGCATGGCCTACTCGGACGCTCAGCGAGAAGCGACGGAACGCTATAACCGCAAAACCTACGAGCGCATTGAGCTGAAGGTGAAGAAAGGCCAGAAGGACTATATTCAAAAAGCCGCGGCGAGTGCTGGCAAGAGCGTCAACCGGTTTATCCTGGACTTGGTAGCGAAGGAGACCGGCAACGATGAAATATGATCTTCTTGTCCGGTATATGGACGCGGGCCGAGTCTGTAAAGAGCGCTTGTATGAGGTCGCAGAACCGTCCCAGGCAGTCCGAGCCTTTGCGCTGAATAGCGATCTCGCTGCATCGGCTTGGCTTGCCTGCGAGGTCTATGCGCCCACCGGCGAGCTCGTTGAAAAGTTGGCGTATAACGGCCGCAAGATATAAAAGAAAAAGGGCCCTCCCGCGGACGAATCCGCAGGAGGGCTTTTCAGTTATATCGGAGGGCTGTTTTTATCCTCGTCCTCGGTGAAGTCTTTTGCTTTGGCGGCCTCGAATGTGATACCGCCGCGTTTGTGATCGGATTTCGCAAGCCCGAGATACCCGTTCGCGCCGGCGATGATAACCGCCTCGCCTACGCCGGTTGCAGCGGTAAGCCAGGCAGCCGTAGCGGTGTAGCCCCCCTTGATGCAAAGGTACATAAGGAAGAGGCACTCTTGCACGATCAAGAGACCGGCGAGAATCGTCAACAGGCATACGAGCTTGCTCCATTCGATCTTGACTTTCTTCTTCGAGGGCTTTTTCTCATGGCGGCCCATCAGGCGACGCCCAGGGCCTTCGCGTACCGGAAGAGCACGGTCGCGAACTGCTCACGGGTCAGGAAGTCCTGCCACATGTAGTTCGGCTCGCCGTTCGGCAACGGGTTACCGCCGACCATGAGGCCCTTGTCGATCATAAATTGACGGCCTTCGGCGCTGTAACTGCCGCAGTCATTGTCCTGCAGTTCGGCGCGGTAAGCCGCCATAGCGACCTTGAACATTTCGTTGAATTGATCTTGCGTCATTTCCTCAGTCTCCTCTCCCGCAAGGCTCCAATCAGG